>JAPLKX010000636.1 GCA_026387845.1 Candidatus Hydrogenedentota bacterium
GTGGCGCGTCGGTGCATGCGCCGATGCAGTTTGCTTTTTTGCGCGGCGCGTCGCGGCAACAGGGTGGCCGGGCTTGGGGCGTGAGGATTTCGCCGGAGCCGCCCGGAGTAGTGGCGGGTCAGGCGCCGCCGGGGCCGCGCGCGCGCGCCGAATGGGAGGAACGGATCGGCGCGCCGCCCGGGTTGGGATTGCGGCTGGAGGTAGCCGCCTATTTAAGCGGTGCCGCATTCATCGCGTCTTCGCCGCGCGAGGCTGGAGCGGCAGAGCGGGCGGCGCCGGAAGGACGGGGTACGCCATACACGCCGGTGGCGTTTATGCTGGACTCGCATCGCGGCTGGCGGCCGGACGGTGAACTCGATGGAGTGTGGCCAACGAGTCGCGGCGAACGGGCGGCGGGCGCGATGCTGCGCCACGCCTACGCCAGCGGCGAAATGGAAGACCTCCAGTTTGGCCAACTCACCAGCGGCCCGTACGGTGACGTCTTTGATATTACAGTAGGTGGCGGGGGTTCGTCAGGCCTCGATCCCTACGGCGTGATTTGGCCGCTGGGCGATCTGGAAATCGAGAGGGGCGCGGCGAGGGATCTGGTCGATTATGTCGAGGGGGGCGGGATACTCGTGGCGGACGCGGAACTGGCAGTGCGCCTTCGCAATTATGTGCCGGGCATCCATTTCAGCGGCAGGACGGCTATCGGGACGCAGGTGCAGACGGCGCTTGCGGCGACGGGTCCGGTGCGCGCGCCGTACCGGTATCACGTGATAGCGGCGGGTGCAAAACGGGTGCTGGCGTGGACGGACGGTGGCGACCCGCTCGTTGTGTGGCGGCCGATGGGGGAGGGCCTGCTCATCATCGGCGCGACCGACCACTGGACCGATGAGACGGACAGACTGCTGCCGGTAGCGGAGGCGCTGCTGAAGACGCTGACCGATGCGTTCGTGCCGATCCAGATACCGTCCAACGTTGAGGTGATCCTGAACCGGGTCGAGGATGGGTGGATCGTGGGGGTGCTGAACAACAGCCCGGCATTTAAGCCGGCGGGTGACAGCGCGCCCGCTCTAAGCGCCGACCCGTCGGAGTGCATAGTGCGGCTGAAGAGGGGCTCGCTGCTGCGGTTTACGCCGCAGATGGGCCAATTCAAATGGAACAACGCCGCCGGCGGGCTCTCCACCACGCTGCCACCCGGAGAAGCCGCCGTGGTGAGAGTGACGATACAAGAATAAAAAATAATTAGGGACAGTTGGCCATGAGGTTTTGCCTCCCCCGTAAACGATGAGAACCAACTGCCGAAAAAGTAGGTCCCATCTCCGAATGGGACGGGCACGGGGGGTTGTCCAGTCCGAATCGGAATTCGGACCTACGCTGTCTGCATCAGTTGGAATTTTCAGACCACAACTACTGGGGGGCGTCCCGACGGATGAATGTCTCCGTTGAGCGGTGCGGTGCGTCTATTATGCAGAGGAGGGCCTTACGGTGCTGATACATCTGCAGATGGTTTCGGACGGCCGGATCGTGCGTAGGGTTCTTGGTGGCCGGCGGGACGACTTCGGGGTGCTGGTTCGGCGGTACTACGGGGCGGTGCATTCGGTGGCGCGGGCGCGGCTGGAGAATCCGGCGGATATCGAGGACGTGGCGCAGGAGGCGTTTGTCAACGCGTGGCGGCGGCTGGATACGCTCAACACGCCGAACCGGTTCGGGCCTTGGCTAATGTCGATCGCGCGGAACGCGGCGGTATCGTGGGGCCGACACCGCAGGGCCGAGGTTCTCATGGCGGACGCGGGGGATCTGCCGGACCGAGGCGTTGAGCCGCGTGTCGAGCGCAACGAACTACAAGGGATCGTGCGCGAAAAACTGCTCGAAATGGATCCGGAACAGCGTGAAATACTTATGCTCTACTACTACGAGGGCAAAGGGGTCGGTGAGATTGCGGTACTCCTTGAAATAACGCGCGCCGCCGCGGGCAAACGTTTACAGCGGGCGCGCGAGGCGCTGGGCAATGAGTTTCTCAAGGCGGTGGGCGAGCCCCCGCAGGCCGATAGCCGTAAGCGGGCGTGCCGGGCCGTGATGGCCGCGGTGGCCGCCACGCCTGTCGTCTGGCAAGCGAAAGCGGCCGCGGCCGGTTCCGCGGCGCTCGTGTTGGTGAAGATTGTTGTCGCGGCGCTAACGCTGACGGCGGTTGGGACGGGGGCGGTCGTGGCCGTAAAGCACGTGCAGTCGGGGCCAGCCGCAACCACGACCGTGCAAAAATCGGCTGAACAGGTCGCCCAGGTTTCACCGCCGGAATCGGCGCCGGTTGAGGCAGCCCAGCCCGTGCCCGCTGAAAAAGCCGAACCGGAACAGACCGGCCCGGGCAAAATGGCGTCGTTGTTGCTGAACAATGAGACGGAGCAGCCGGTGGGCAACGCCGAGGTGACAGCCGAACTTATTAACTGGGGACCGCTCGAGATGCCTCCCGCCGCTACGTTCAAGAAAATGGTGCGCGCCGATTCTGCGGGCAAGTTTGTGTTTGAGAACATGCCGTTGGGCGCGTACTGCGTCGCGGCCGTTACGCCAGCATTTTGCGGTGCTGACGATTTTACGGTTGAAAGCGCCGACCGCACCTACGCGCCCGCGCGGATTCCGATGTACCCGCGCGCGAGCATCAAGGGGCGGTTGCTTGGCGCGGACGGCGGGCCGGTCGCGGGTGTCGTGATCTACCCAATCGAGCATATCCTATTTCCGGGCGAGGAGATCGATCATGCGATGATCGCCTCAGTGCGCGCGGTGACGGCCGCCGACGGCGTGTTCTCCTTTCCGGCAATCCTGCCGGGCGCATGGAAGTTTTACATTCGGGCAGATGGCCTGCCGCCCGTCATCACGGATTTTAAAGTGCTCGAAGATGAGATGGTGTTGAACCTGGAGGCGCCGGGTTCGATGGCGGGCCGCCTGGTCGACGCCGCAACTGGCGAACCCAGGAGCGGCATTACATTGCAGGTGCATCAAGGCCGCTCCACCAACATCGCCAACCCCTCTCCGCCAGGCGACCGCGCATTCGTCCCGGGGTACCGCGTCATGGCGGAGGCGATCTCAGGCGCGGACGGCACGTTCCGCCTGCCGAACCTCGCCCCGGGGAAGTACAAGATCGATTTGGCTGATGCGGCGCTGCTGAACGCCTTGCCGGATGAAGAGTTTGAAGTGCATCCGGGTGCGGAAACTTCAGTCGAAGTGCGCGCAGCGCTCAGCGCAAGCATTCTCGGTCGGGTCTATAACAGGGAAACCGGTTCAGGTCTTGCGGGCTACAGCGTGCTTCTACCCAGCTATAAGCAGACCTCAACGGATGCCAACGGCGAATATGCGTTCATGGGCGTGAAACCGGGCACGTACCGCCTTGAGGTGGGCACACCTGTGGCGACGGGCGGTTTTACGGGCAGTTATTGGGATCTCTCCAATCAGGTGACGGCGACGGTGACGTACGGGCAGGTACTAGAGCACGTGGACATCGCGATGGCTACACCTAAGGAGTTGGCGGGGCATGTCGTGGATCGCCATGGCCAGCCGGTGGCGGGGGCTACTGTCAAAGCTTTTGGCCGCGACACATACTCACAGGCTTTTACCGATGAAGCAGGCCGTTTCAGTTTTAATAAGAACCTGCTTTCACTCCAACACCTGACGCTGTTTGCCAAAAAAGACGATTGGCAGTGCGAAATGATGACAGACGTCGACCCATCCGAAGAAATCCTTCTGACGCTGAACGTACCGGCGGGCGGTGCCATCCACGGCATGGCATTCTCCGCAGACGGGAAACCGCTTGTTCTACATCAGGTCAGCGCTGTGCTCGAAACGGAGGAGCCGCTGTTCTTCGTGCCAACAAACTGGGCTGGCAAAGACGGCCGCACCGGCTCAAACGGCGAGTTTGTGCTGGAAAACCTGGCCGCGGGGACCTATCAGGTCGAGGCGCGCCGGCTTGGGGATGGCGCAGGCACGCCGGCGGCCTCGGCGCGCGTCAGCCTCGGCAAAAACGAGATTTTGCGGAACGTCCGGTTGCGACCGGAACCGCAGGGACAGTTGTCGATCTCCGGCCGTGTCACGACTTCCGACGGAGGCCAGCTGTACGGGGCAAGCGTGGAAATACCGGGAGTGCAGTCAAGCCGCATCGCCGCCGACGGCCGGTTCACACTTAAAGGCCTGACGGAAGGGGAGCACATGCTTTCGTTTTCCTCGTCCGGTTACTCTCCGGCCGTCGTCGACAAAGTTGCCGCAGGAACAACTAATGTCAGCGTCACCCTTTATCCGCCGGCCGTTCTCGCCGGGACGGTGACGGACGCGGCGACAGGCCAGCCCGTCAAGGCGTTTCAGCTCCACTGCTCGACGCAGGTGACTCTGAACCTGAGCACGGATACGGCGCTGAATTACGTGGACCGGTCGTTCAGCAGCGAAGCGGGCGCATTCCGGATTGACAACGTGAGCGCCTTGCCCGTGTGGCTGGTGGTCAGGGCGGATGGCTACGCGCCGCAGGAGCAGCACGTGACACTCAAGGGCGGCGAAGTGAACGAGGTGGACTTCGACCTGGAGCCGGGCGCGCCCGTTTCGGGAAAGGTGGTGGACACGGCAGGAAACCCGATACCCGGAGCCGAAATCGTTGCACAAGGCCGCAATCCAACTCCGATTACAGACAGCGTTGTTGCGCGAACAGACGAAAATGGCGCGTTTCTAATCGATACCCTGCCCGAGGCCACCGCGCAAATGCTCATAGCCTCGCATCAGGCGTACGCCCCGGCGTGCGTCGAAGTGACGCCGCGACGCGGACAGCAGACGTCCGTCACGTTTGTACTTGAACGGCCGGGCACGCTTGAGGTTCATGTCTTGCTCGACGGCCAGCCCATGAGACCTTGCTACGTCCGATCGAACGACGCGTGTTTCTTGCACAGCTTCTTCTCGCTTGAGCAGGACGTCTGGGTGAACAGAAACCTCCCGCCCGGCGAAATGCAGTTCACCGTGGCCCTCTGCAGCGACAATGAGGGCGCGCCGTCGCCCAGCCAGACTCTGACTGCAACCATCGTTTCCGGCCAGACAACCGTCGTCGAAGCGCAGTTCGATACTCGCGAACAAGAAGAAACCCCTCCGCCTGCGTGAACAGTGAGATGGCGTTTGTTCCGCGCGTTATCCAACTGAACGCATCTTGCCGGCAGATCCTCAGACTGTTCGAATCTGATAGAATTCGGCGGGCTGCTGTTTTTGGGGATGCGGGTGAGAAGGCTGGCGAATGCCGGGAGTCTTGTGGTGAGAACGACAATCTGTCTTTGTTTCGTGGTTGCCGTAAGCTTGGGCGCCACTGGCGAGCAGATGCGCTTGCCTGCCGACGACTTTCACTGGAACAAAGTGAAGGGGTTTGTCGAGGACCCGCCGGATCCCGATTACGCGCACGCCTCCGAGGCGGCCCTCGAAGCGTTCCGGGACATGAAGTACGGCGTCCGCATCCATTGGGGCGTGTATGCGGTGCAAGAGGTAGAGGCTTCGTGGCCATTCCTGGACATGCCGGATGCGGAACGGGCCGAGTACCAGGAACTGTACCGCAGGTTCAACCCGGCTGCGTTTGACGCAGAAGAGTGGATGGGATTTTTTGAGCGGTGCGGGTTTACGAACTTCGCTTTCACAGCGAAGCACCATGACGGATTCTCGATGTTCGACACCGCGACGCGCGTCAAGCAGCGGGTGAACTGGGCGGCCCCGGATGGGCCGCAGATCGAATTGTGCGACGTGGCCTACTCGATTATGGAGACGCCGTTCAAACGGGACATCGTGAAGGAGCTTTGCGATGCGGCCCACCGCCACGGCATCAAGATCGACCTGTACTTCTCGCATCCGGACTGGTACGACGCGGATTTCCGGCCCTACAACTACCACCCGCTTCAAACGCCGGACGCCGTGGCCCATCCGGAGAAGTACGGTGACGCGCCCACGAAACGGCCCGTGATGACGGCCGACCTGAGTGCCGAGGAAAAGGGCCGCATGGTGGCGCGGCATCGGGCGCAACTGGTCGAGTTGCTGAGCAACTACGGCCGGGTCGACATGGTGTGCCTGGACCAGTGGATGGGGCCGGGGGTGTGGCCGGAAATGCGCGAGACGATGAAGATCCTGCGCAAGATCCAGCCCGACGTCATGTTTCGGGCGCGCGGGATCGGCAATTACGGCGATTACTTCACGCCCGAGGGTTTCGTGCCCGGCGACAAAGAAAACACGCTCATGCCGTGGATGGTGATCTACCCGCTGGCGGGCAGGTTTGCGTACGAGCCCGACGGGAGCAAGTACAAGGGGGCCCCATGGATCCTCGACAAGCTTGTCGACACCGTCTCGAAAGGTGGGAATTTCATGGTCGCGATCGGGCCGGACGCGGCGGGCCGGTTCCATCCGGCGGCCGTCGAACGACTCGAGGAGGTGGGAGCCTGGCTCGATGTGAACGGCGAGGCCATTTATGCCACCCGCGAACGGCCCGGCGATCTATGGAAAGAAGGCGACGACGTGCGATTCACCCAAACCAAGGACCACGGCACGGTCTACGCCATTTGCCTGAAATGGCCGGGCCGCCGGCTGGTGCTGAAATCCGTGCAGCCCCGGACGGGCTCCCCGATTCGGCTCCTTGGATACGCCAAGCCGCTTCGCTGGAAACGAACCAGCGATGGCATCGCGATAGAGATCCCGAAAACCTTGCAGGATAACCGCAACCGGCCATGCCAATACGCATGGGCGTTCAAGATCGAACAGTGATGGGAGGGGCTTGATGAAGATAGGTCGGCGCGGGTTCATTGCGATGGCGGCGGCGGGATTGGCCTCGTGCAGGTCGTTGAATGCGGGGCGCGGGCGGGCGGGACGGTTTTTCTTCACGTCGGGCGGCAAGACGGGGATGATGAGGGGGGACGGGAGCGGGTTGCGCTGGTTTGAGTTTGACGTGCCGGGCCAGGCGACGTGGCAGCCGTGCCAGTTTTTCAGCGACGGGCGTGTCCTTTTCCTGAGCATGGAACCGCGGCGGGACGGGCCCGGCAGACCGTTTGCCGAGTATTACCACAAGACGCCGACGCACCTTTGGATCCACGACCTCGATACGGGCTCGCTTGTCGAGATCGCCACGCGGGACCGGATGGCGCCGTTTTACACCCCGCAATTGCTCCTCAATGACGACCGCGTGCTGGTCCAGGTCGTGCGGGACGGCGGCGGCCAGACCTACAGCATGAACATTGACGGATCGGACGCGTGCGAATTCACGCGCCTGGGCGAAGGCATGCCTTACGGGTTCAGCCTTAGTCCTGACGGCCGCCGCGTGGCCTATCACATCGCGGGGCCGGCCGGCTACCAGATCTGGACGTGCGACCCCGACGGCGGCGGCCGTACGCTGGTGGCGGCGCACCCCGAGCGGCTGTACTTTGCGCCGGCGTGGTCGCCGGACGGGACATGGCTGGTTTTCCAGGATTGCCGGTTCGGGCAGGACCCGGGCCACGACTGGTCGGACGTCGTCGTGGCGCGGCCGGACGGGTCAGAGTTGCGCAACGTGACGAGCGGGCAGTCGGCGTGGTTTGCCGCTACGTATGGGCCGGCGGACAACCGTGGCGGCGGGTCGAATATGCCGACGTGGACGCGCGACGGCCGCATCCTGTTTTCGCGCAGGCGGCCCGGGTCGCGGGTTCCGTGGGCGTATCAGACCGGGCGGCCTGATACGGATCATTTCAACCGGGAGTTCGTGCCGGACCAGGCACGCGGTGGGACGGACACATGCCGGATCGATCCTGCCGGCGGCGACATCGAGTGCCTCACGAAGTGCGAGCCGCCGGTTTGGGATTTCCGGCAGACGGAGTCACCCGACGGCCGGAGCATCCTGTTTTGCCGCGCGGAAACGGGCGGCAGCCCCGCCATCTGGATTATGGACGGGGACGGCGGAAATCCGCGCATGCTGACGCGCGGCGTCGATGACCGCGGCGCTGACCACCCCCGCTGGCTGCCGCGCCATTCCGATTCATACGGGGTGCGACTTGGGTAGAGGGTTGGCCGTACGGATCCTTAGGGATGCGGGTTTTAGTGTTGATGATTATGTACGTCTAAAATAAGATTCCCCGGTTACGCTCCCCACAAAACCAGCCCGCTCAACTCCTCAGTGTTACAAACTTGACTCGCTTCCGGTTGTATCGCCCGGCTCACAGTGAGACATCGGCAGCCAGATGTCTGGGAAGACTTTCGATATTGCTTTCTGGCTGCGACGGTGGTAAATTCGCAATTCGATGATGCCGCAACAAATATGGGGCGTGTACGGCAGCCGGAGAATAATCTGGGCGTATGTCGGCTCTGCCGTCCACAAGAGTTTCGGACGTTCTTAGGAAAACTAAAAACTATCATGGAGGCGGGAGCTATGAAACATTATGCTACAGCCGCCATACGATTGACTGCTGTCTTTCTCCTTTGCCAATTCGCAGCGGTTTCGACCCTTTACGGCGCGGACAAAGCCGCGGGATCTGAATTCAAAGAGAAAGAATCAGAAATCATGACCAGTAAAAACGACCTCATCGCAACACCCGCCGCACCTCAACCAATCGTGATGACGCACGCTAACGATAAATCAGCTTCGGTATATTTCGAGAGCCTTAATTTCGACGCCAAACCCAAATTCGTTCTTCACATGGAAGGGGTCAGGGTTAAACCATGGTCCAATCCGTATCTTGTCGGCGAGAGCGTCGACGTCAAACAATCGGAAAACTACCTTGAACTGATCGCCCGCGGAAAACTCGACGGCAAACAAGACCTCCCGTACGTTCTAAAAATGACTTATAAATCCGAACCCTACCGCGTGAAAATTCGCGGCGAAATTATAGAATTGGCCGACAAGGTAGAAATCGCCATGATCGGTCCATGCTTTCAGGGCGAACCGTTCTTTGACAAAGAACAACTCCCCTTCGAGATCGCGCACCGATCATTCGTCTTTCACGAAAGCAGTGGTTTCGGATGGTTCAGCGACGGTCAGCGAAGCCGCGCCGAGTACCAACAGAACGGCGAGGAAGGCCCGTGGATCAACGTTTATCAAACAGCCAAATATTTGAAATTAGAGAAAATCTTTTTTGGCTGTTTCGGGGATTCTCGCTCGCTTGCCGTCGCACCGCTCGTCGGATGGGTTTCGGACGACGAGAAGTACATCGTGGCTTTCGCCGGTAAAAACGCCAGCGAAGTCGGACTTCGCTGGAATCCATGTTTGCACAGCAACCCTTGTCTTCTGGCCGACGGCAAGTCGTTCGAAACGGTCATATACATACTGCCCGCTGACCGCGATCTGCTTATGCGGCTTTACCTTGAAGATTTCCCCGAAGACGCCGGAGAAATATGGTTTCCTGCCAACGCTCTATGGCCTTTTACGCGAGGAACGCTGCTTGGCGGTTTCGAAAGCGACGACATAAAAAACTGGAGCGCTTCGAACGCTTCTTTGGTGAACTACACGAGCAATCCTTCCCGTCCATGGGTTTTTCGTTATATGTCGCCCCAAAAGCCCGAGGGTATAACCGAAGGAACCGGCTCGGCAGCGTGGGAAATACCCGCGGGGTGGGGCGAAGCGATTCTTTCCCGTACCGTCAAAATCGAATCGCCGCATCAGGGGGGGATTACGCATATTGGTCTCGACGTCATGAGTCGCTCCGAAGACCAACAGCCGACCGAGATAAATCTTTCGATCGCCAAAGGCGAAAAGTCGCTCGGAGAAAACGCTTTTATAATGAACTACTGGACAAATCGCCGGCTTCTAATACCTTTGAGCGAAGAGGTGCGCGACGGCGAACTCACGATAACTTTGAAGCTGAAACAGCGCGATTTCCCACAGCGCTTCGCGCTGGATAATCTTAGAATGTTTGTTCGCGACATCTGCGCGGGCCGCGTAGATGTTGGATGAATGTCGCGAACAAAGATTCTGAATGCGGCTTCTTAGCCGCCTTAGGGGATTGAAAAAAGGTTCCATGACGGCGTCGGCCCTGTATAAGTAGAGGAGTTGCTTCTGTAGCGAGCAAGAAGTACTAGGGAGTTTGGCTCGTTGTTGTGGCCGCAGCACGTGACGCAGGGGCAGGCGTTGATCCAAAAGGCGGTCCCAACGACGCCTACTAGTCCGACCAGTTCCCCCTTCCAGGCACGGACGGACCTGTTAACGCTGTTGTTAAGGATGCCGGGCGGCGGGGGCGCCGTTTCTGCGTTTGGTATACTTTGAGGAGCGTTGGGGGGAGAGGGCGAAATCTGCGCGGTTGTTGATTTGACATTAATCGCGAAAATGGGGTAGGCTTAGTAGCTCTGTGGGTGTGTCACGGCGGGCGCGCCGCGACATCCGATCAGCCAAGGTGCGCGCATGCGCGTTCGATAAAAGGGAAATTAAGTCAGAATGAGCAAGTACATGGGAGCCAAACACAAGCTGTGTCGTCGTCTTGGGTCGTGCATATGGGGCAACACGAAGTGCCCATCGCTCAAGCGGCCTTACGGGCCGGGCCAGCACGGCCAGACGGTGCGGCGCAAGCTGTCGGTGTATGGGATGCAGCTTTTGGAAAAACAGCGGATCCGGACGCACTACGGTCTGCTCGAGCGTCAGATGCGCAAGACGTTCGAGCGTGCGCAACGGATGGGCGGTGTTACAGGCACGAACCTGCTGATGCTGCTGGAGTCGCGTGTGGATTGCGTGGTATATCGTCTTGGTTTGGCGAGGACGATTTCGCAGGCGCGCCAGATCGTTGTCCATGGCCACATCCTGATCAACGGCAAGAAAGTGGACCGGCCCTCGTTCCAAGTGGAGCCGGGGATGGTGGTATCGGTGCGTGAATCCAGCCGCAAGGTGCCGAACATCGTCGAGGCCGTCATGAACGCGCCCGCAACCATGCCCGAGTATCTCGAGCGGGCCCCGGAGGCGTTTGAAGGCCGGATGACGGCCGCGCCAAACCAGGAAACCGTGCCGTTCCACCCGGATACGGCGGCCGTGATCGGGTTCTATTCACGTTAAGCCGGGTTGAGAGACGTTTTTGAGCGGGCCAAGGCGGTGCATGGCCCGCTTTTCCTTTTTGTACACTAGCGTAATAAACAATCACTAAGAATAAATGTCTCCTTCATAAGCGGTTCGAAATACCGCTTGTGAGGGAGGCCCATACTTTTTTTGAGGCAACGGCAATGGCCGTCAAACTTTCACAACTAGGTGCTGTAAAACAAGTTACGTCTGTTTTGGCAGCCGAATCGCCGACTCCTGTTGAAGTGGTCGGCACCTGGGGTGGCGGGAAAGCTGCGCTCATGGTTCAAGTGGCGGACGAACTGGGCGCGCCCCTGCTGGTCCTTACGCCCAGCCGGATTGAAGCCGAACACGTGATCGAGGACCTGAGCACGTTTGCCGGCGCCGACCGGTGCGCTTTGTTTCCGGCTTGGGAAGTCCTTCCTACCGACGTTATGGACCCGGCCGACGATATCGTGGCGGAACGTATGGAGACGCTCAAACGGCTCGATGCGGCGACGCGGGCCGGGAAACCGCTCCATGTGGTGCTGTCGGTGCGTGCGCTGCTTCAATACGTGGTCCGGCAGGACCGGCTGAAAGAGCAGATCCTGACGCTGCATGTTGGGCAGGAACACGACTTGGAAGACCTCTTAAGTCGGCTTATATCAATGGGATATCGCCGTGAACTGATGGTTGAGAAGCGTGGTGAGATGAGTGTTCGCGGCGGCATTTTTGACATTTTTCCTATTTCGGCGGAACTGCCGTTCCGCTTGGAGTTCTTTGGTGACGAAATTGAGTCGATGCGGCGGTTTGAGCCGGAAACCCAGCGGAGCGTTGACCAGGCGGAGTCGGTAGACGTCCTGCCTCGGTCGGAGAAGGAGTTGCTTCGGCGGCAGTCGGGGGAGAAGGGGGCGCTGGCGGCGATCACGGAATACTTTCCGGCAAACACGGTGGTGGTGATAGACGAGCCGCTGGCGGTGGTTGAGGAAGCGCATACGGTGTCTAACCAGTTGGGCGGCAACGCGTTCTGCATGTCCTGGGAGGATGCGCTAGAAGAGTTGGGCCGGTTCCGGCGGATGAGCGTAGCGCAACTGCCGTATCAGCGTACGGAGAATGTGCCTCGGGTGAACGTGGCGATGCGGACGGTTTCGGGATGGACAGGCAACTTGCCGGGATTCTGGTCGCAACTGCACGAGTGGGACGCGGAACGTTTTTCAGTGGTAGTTATCTGCAACAATGCTGGCGAGCGTCGCCGGCTGCACGAGCTTCTCGAGGAACAGGGCTATAGACCCGGCGAGGGCGAGTTTGACCTGCGTCTCGAGCTTGGTCAGATGTCGGCGGGTTTTTTGTCACTTGCGGACCGGCTGGTCGTATTCAGCGAGCGGGAGATATTTGGGCGCCACTACGTGCGGCGGGTGCGGCGGCGGTTTGAGGCGGGCGCGGCGATAACGACGTTCAGCGACCTGAAGACGGGCGACTATATCGTGCACGATGTTCACGGCATCGGCCGTTACGAAGGGTTGAGGCGGTTTGCGGGCAAGGGAGGCGATTTCCTGGCGATCCGGTATTCGGGCGGCGACACGCTTTACGTGCCGGTTACGGAAATCGATCAGGTCCAGAAGTACGTAGCGGGCGAGGGGGGTGTCCCCAAAATTGACCGGTTGGGCGGGGCGACTTGGACACGCACAAAGCGGCGCGTGAAAAAGGTCGTGCACGACATGACCGAGGAACTGGTAAAGCTGTACGCGGCGCGGGAATCCCAGTGTGGGCACGCTTTCAGCCTGGATACACCGTGGCAGTTGGAGTTTGAAGATGCGTTCGAGTATGAAGAGACGCCTGACCAGGCCCGGGCCATCGTGGAAACCAAGGCTGACATGGAATCGCCGCGGCCGATGGACCGGCTGATCTGTGGCGACGTCGGTTTTGGGAAGACGGAGGTTGCGCTGCGTGCGGCGTTCAAGGCCGTGATGGACGGGACTCAAGTTGCGGTGCTGGTGCCGACGACGGTGCTGGCGCAGCAACATTACGTCACGTTCAGCGAAAGGCTGGCGGATTACCCGGTTCGTATCGAGGTATTGAGCCGGTTTCGGTCGCCAAAAGAGGTAAAAGAGGCGATTGAGGGTCTTAAGGCGGGCGAGGTCGACGTAATTATAGGGACGCACCGGCTGATTTCCAAGGATGTGCAGTTCAAGAACCTGGGCCTGGTCGTGATCGACGAGGAACAGTGGTTCGGCGTTGGCCAGAAGGAAAAACTGAAGCGGCTTCGGACGCACGTCGACGTGCTGACGATGTCGGCCACGCCGATTCCGCGGACGCTCCACTTCTCGCTGATGGGCATTCGCGATATGAGCATCATCAACACCGCTCCGAATGACCGACTGCCCATCCATACGTGCATCGACACGTTCGATGAGACGCTGGTCCAGGAGGCTATCCGGCGGGAGTTGGCCCGGGAAGGCCAGGTATTTTTCCTGCACAACCGGGTCCAGACGATTCTGCCGGTGGCGAATCTTGTTCATAAGCTGGTCCCGGAAGCGCGGGTGACGGTAGCTCACGGCCAGATGCCCGAGCGGCAACTCGAGCACATCATGTCGTCGTTCATCCGGCGTGAGATCGACGTACTGGTTTGCACGACCATCATAGGTTCGGGATTGGACATCCCCAACGCGAACACGATTATTATAGATCGGGCGGACCGGTTTGGTCTTGCGGAACTGTACCAGATCCGGGGCCGGGTTGGGCGGTACAAACACCGGGCGTTTGCGTACCTGCTGGTTCCGGATGACCGGGCGCCCACCGAGGACGCCCAAAGGCGCCTGAAGGCGTTGGAGGAGTTCTCGGCGCTTGGCGCGGGGTACCGGATCGCTATGCGGGATCTGGAAATACGTGGGTGCGGGAATATCCTGGGGGCAGAACAGCATGGCCAGATTGCGGCCGTGGGGTATGACACGTACAGCAGGCTTATCCGGGAGGCGGTGGCCGAGTTGCGGGGAGAAACCGTGATCCAGCGTGTGTTGCCGCGGTTCGAGGTTGCGGTGGACGCGTTTATCCCGGAGGAGTACGTGCCGAGCGAGGCGCAGAAAATGACGTTATATAAACGGATAGCAGGCATTCTGACCGTCGAGGAAGCCCGGGAGATGTACGAGGAGTTGGCGGACCGGTTTGGTCGGCCGCCGGGTCCCGTGGTACGGTTGCTGGACGTGATGCGGATTCGCGCATTGGGGGCGGACGCCGGCGCGGCCGTGATCGCGGGTTCCAAAGAGAAGGTTACGGTTCAGTTTCAGAGTGCGCAGCGGCTGACGAAGAAGCTGGCGAACGCGCTCAAGGAGGAGTTTGGACGTGGGGTGGAATTTACTTGGCAGGATAGGGCGGGGGTTGCGCTGAAAGTAGGTTTGGGTACGGACGTATTGAAGTCGGCGGAGGAGTTGTTGAATGTGCTGGTGCAGATTTAGGGGTGTTCCACGTGGAACAGGGGGTTAAACTGCCATCCGGCGGATCAGGTAGAGGTCGCCGCGCCGGAGCCCTTGGTCCGTCCATTCGTCTTCGACCCGTTCCACGTGAAACCGGCTGTCCAACTGCGGCGGAACCGTCTGGCAGAGAAAGACCCCACCTGGCGGCAACAGGTCCAGGACACGCGGGAGGAGCTTTCCCGGCTTTCCCACGGCCCTGGCTGTAACTACGTCGGGCACAGCCACTTCCACCTCCGGAAAGTTTCCTTGAACGACCCGGACGTCATCCAGGTGAAGCGAACTGACCACCTTCTCCAGAAAGCCGACCTTCCTTGTGGCTCGCTCTACCAACTCGACCTGTAGTTCGGGCAGGACTATCTTCAGCGGGATGGCGGGAAAACCACCGCCGCTGCCAATGTCCAGCAGACGTAGACGGCCTTCGCGCAGTCGGCGAATCACCGGCGCCAGACTTAAAGAGTCGGGCAGATGGACTTGTTCGAGCAAATCCAAGTCATTTCGCGATACCAGCGACACAAAGGAATTCCAGTCGCGGATAAGTTGCACATAACTATCGAGTTGGCAGGACATTGACTCACTGATATGGATGCCAGATTTCCGCAGGACGGCGGTAGCATTATACACATTATTCGCATTTCTTGTGCGTAGCGGCGGTGGATCATCTTGATTTCGTTGCGGTCGTTTGGTATGGTTCTTTGGGTCGCGCATTATTCAAACCTTTGTTTGTGGAGATAACTGCGCCTTGAAATTTCTCGTACTCGTCGGCGACGGCATGGCGGATTTCCCGCTGCCGGAGCTGGGCGGTCACACGCCGCTGGAAGTCGCCGCAACGCCCGGGATGGACGCCGTGGCGAGGGACGGCCAGACGGGCCTTTTTTATCCGGTGCCGGAAGGCTTGTCGGCCGGCAGCGACATTGGCAACCTCTCGCTGTTTGGTTACAACCCTCGCGAAACTTATACGGGCCGAGCGCCGTTGGAAGCGGCCAACCAGGGGATCGAGATGCGGGCGAACCAGGTGGCATTTCGTTGTAACCTGGTTACGCTTCGCGACGGCCTCATGGAAGATTTCACGTCTGAGCACATTTCGAGCCAGGAAGCGGCGGAACTCATCGCGCACCTGAACGACTGTTTGTCGAGATATCCAGTACGGTTTTACCCGGGTGTCAGTTACCGCCATCTTAGCATAGTGACGGCGGGTCCCGCGTTGTTGGAAAAGCTGGTTCGGCTCGACTGCACGCCGCCTCACGACATCACGGGCAAGCCGTATGGGCCTCATTTGCCATCGGGCGCGGGCGGCGAACTGATCCTGGAGCTCATGCAGCAATCGGTGCGCGTGCTGGACGGCCACGCGGTGAACCGTGCCCGGGTAGATGCGGGCAAGCGGCCTGCGACTTCGATTTGGCTATGGGGCCAAGGCCGGCCGGCGACGCTGGCTTCGTACAGTTCGCGATTCGGCATCAACGGCGCGGTCATATCGGCGGTGGATCTCGTGAAAGGCATCGGGGTGTGCGCGGGGCTGGAGATTCTCGACGTTCCTGGGGCGACGGGGTATCTCGACACGAACTATGAGGGCAAAGTGGAGGCGGGGCTGGCGGCGCTGGACCGGGTCGATTTTGTGTTCGTGCATGTTGAGGCGCCCGATGAGACCAGCCACGAGGGCCGGATCGATCTGAAGATTAGAGCCATAGAAGAGTTCGACAGCCGGGTCGTGGCGCCGTGCCTGGATTATGCCGCCACGCGGCCGGACATCCGGCTGCTGGTGACGCCGGACCACGTCACGTCGATTCGGTCGCGGACGCATGCGGGGGGCGCGGTGCCGTTTGCGATGTGCGGCAACGGCATAGAGGCGGGGGGTATTTCGGCATACTCGGAAACCGCGGCGCAGGCTACGGGGATTCGAATCGATGAAGGTTACCGGCTTGTACCGTGCTTCATCACGTGCCGCCAAATTGACGGTACAATGTTGAACAATCTTGGTAAAGAATGATAAAAGAAGGTCGCGCGCCTTTTCAGCCCCCACAGTGAGCATAACTCCAGGCATTGGTGAAGACCCCCTATTTGAACGGCGCGCACAAGAACAGGAGAACTGCAGGTTGCCGGTGAAGGTTGATATTTATGATGTGACATTGCGCGACGGCGCGCAGGGTCCCGGAATCAAGTTCAGCGCGGAAGATCAGGTTAAGATCGTCCAGGAACTGGACGGGTTTGGGGTGGACTTCATCGAAGGCGGCCAACCCAACTCGAATCCGAAAGCGGCGGAACTGTTTGCCAGAGTGCGGGACATTGAACTGCGCCACACGAAACTGGCGGCGTTCGGCAGCACCCGCCACGCCAAATCACTCGTGGAAGACGACGCCAACCTGAACGCGCTGCTGGCGGCGAAGACGGACGTGGTAACTATTTTCGCCAAGAGCTCGCCCAGCCACGTAAAACATGTGCTTCGCACGACGCTCGACCAAAATCTCGCCATCATCGACGAGTCGATCGAGTATTTACGCAAACACCGGCGGCGCGTTTTCGTAGACGCCGAGCATTTCTTTGATGCCTATGCGGAAGATGCCGCATACGCCCTGGCCGTGCTCGAGCGGTCGGCAGATGCCGGCGCCGAGGTGCTGATTCTGTGCGACACCAACGGGGGCCGGTTGCCGCACGAGGTTTCGGCGACGATTTCCGCGGTCAAAACGCGGCTGCCGAATTCGAGGCTGGGCATCCACACGCACAATGATTCGGGCTGCGCCGTAGCGAATTCGCTTGCCGCCGTGACGTGTGGGGCGCTCCACGTGCAGGGGACGTTCAACGGGTACGGCGAACGCACCGGCAACGCGAATCTCTCGACGATCATCCCGAACCTCCAACTCAAGATGGGGCTCGAGGTGGTTTCGCCGCACCAACTCTCAAACCTGACGCGGTTGTCCCACATGAAAGCGGAACTTGCCAACATGGCTCCGCGCGACGCCGACCCGTTCGTGGGCCGCGACGCATTCACGCACAAGGCGGGGATGCATGCCGATGCCGTCCACAAGCTCAAGGAGAGTTACGAGCACATCGTCCCGGAATCGGTCGGGAACCGCACCCGCATAACCGTCAGCGAAGTATCCGGCCGGGCAAGCCTTCTGCAAAAGGCGGCTGAACTGGGCCTTGAACTCGATCGGGAAGATCCGGATACGCGCAGCATACTGGCCAGAATCAAGGAGCTGGAAAGCCAGGGCTACGAGTTTGAAGGGGCGGATGCGTCGCTGGAACTGCTGATGAGAAAGGCCAAGGGCACGTACCGCAAGTTCTTTACGGTGCTGGGCTATCACGTGACGGTAACTCAACACGCCCAGGAACGGATGGCCGTATCTGAGGCGACGGTTAAGTTGCAACTGCCCGACGGCACGCTCATGCACACGGTTTCGGAAGGTGAGGGCCCGGTGGACGCGCTGAATAACGCGTTTCGGAAAGCTGTTGAAGAATGGTATCCGGAGTTGCACGACGTCCATCTGGAAGACTACAAAGTGCGCATCCTCAATGCGCAGGCCGCGACACGGGCCAAGACGCGCGTGTTGATCGAGTCCAGCGACATCGAACAAAGCTGGAGCACGGTGGGCGTATCTGAAAACATCATTTCGGCGTCGTACGAAGCGCTCGTCGACAGTATTGAATACAAACTTTTGAAAAGCCGCGGGCACACCGCCTGATCCGATTGCGGATTGCCGATTGCGGATTCGTCGGAAACTTTCAGGCCGCACATCGCCACCTCCAGTCCCGAAAGAGACGTCAACACAGATGATCGGCGCGTACATTCACATCCCGTATTGCCGCACGCTTTGCCCATACTGTGATTTTTGCAGTGTCGACATACCGGGCGCGGTTCCCTCCGCATACGTGCAAGCGGTATGTCAGGAGATTTTGACATTTCGCCACTCCCGCGCCGTGGCGACAATTTTTTTTGGAGGCGGTACGCCGTCTTTGGTGGAAGAAGCGGGCTTGCGCCGCATCGTTGATGCTTTGCGTCATAAGTTCAGGATTGCAGAGGATTGCGAAATAACCATCGAAGCCAATCCCGATGACGTAACCGCCGCACTCGTCGAGGGCTGGAAACGCGTTGGGATCAACCGAGTCAGCCTGGGCGTCCAGAGTTTCGACGATGCGACGCTGCGTTATCTTGGCCGGCGCCATGACGCGGCGACCGCCGTCAGGGCGTGCGGTCTTGTCGCGGACACGTTCGACAACTGGGGCATGGACCTCATCTTTGGCGCGCAGCCGGTTGATGCGTGGCCAGAAACATTGGAGCAGTGTATTGCGGTGCAGCCAAAGCACGTCTCGGCATACGGGCTGACTTACGAGCCTGAAACGCCGTTCGCGGCGCGGTCGCATGATGCGGTCGACGATGAGACGTGGCTGGGCCTGTACCGGCAGGCGGCCGCGAGGTTGGCGGAGTACGACCATTACGAGATCAGCAACTACGCGATGGCGGGCTATCACTGCCGGCACAACCTTATATATTGGCGCAACCAGGAATACGCCGGGTTTGGCGCGGCCGCTTACTCGTTTATCGATAGCGTACGCGCGCGCAATCCCGCAGATATCGAGCGTTACACCGCACATCCCGGCTTAAAGGAAGAGTCCATCTGCTTGACGGATCGCGAAATCAGAGTTGAAACCCTGATCCAGCATTTCCGCCTCCGCGAGGGGATCGAGAAAGCGGCGTTTGCCCGCCGATTCGGCTGTGAAATTCGGCCGGAGTTTGCCGCTGCTCTTGATGGCCTTATCGAGCGCGGGCTGCTGTGGGAGGACGAGGAGCGGATTGCGCCGACGGCGCGCGGGTTTGAACTCAATAACGAGATTGGCCTGGCTATCGTTGGCTGAGATGCGAACGCAGGGTGAGATTTATACGCCGCCGCTGAGAATGCTGTAAATCAGCACCGCCAGAACGATCACCGTGACAACTACATATTTCCAGTCTTTCTCCGCGGCAAACGCGCCCACGGAGAACATGACTCGGGCTACGGGCGTGGCAATCAGCAACAACAGCCCCAACTGAATAATCCCGCGGCCGCTGAGGGCCCAGGCGCTGTGGATGATGCCGGGAATGCTGCGGAGATCGGTGGGTTCCCCGCGGAATATTTCGTAGGCAAACGGTTCGTCGCCGTGCCGGAACAAGTACAGGCCGCCTCCGATCAAGACAACGGCGGCGGCGAGGGAGACTCCTGCGCGCAGGAGGTTTCCCAGAACGTTCTGGAACCGTGATTGGCCGGGTTGGGTGGGGCGTGCCATGTTACAGTTTCCCGGCCAACCCGCTGTAGATCATCTCGGCGCCCAGCGCCAGAATGACCACGGCGAACGTTATGCGCAGCGCTTTAGTTTTTGCCCCGGCCAATATGCGGGCGCCTATCAGGGAACCCATCAAGACGCCCAGCATCACGGGCATAGCCAGGCCGGGGTCAATGTACCCGCGATTGAGATAGACGCCGGCGCTGGCGGCGGCGGTCACGCCAATCATGAAATTGCTCGTTGTGGTGGAGACTTTGAAAGGGACGCGCATTGCGCGGTCCATGGCCAGCACCTTGACGGCCCCTGAACCTATCCCGAGAAGACCCGACAGAACACCCGCCACAAACATCAGGCTGAAGCCGGCAGGTATATTAACGACGCGGTAGGGAACGTAACCGTCTCGGCCCGGGTAGCCGGAATCGAGCCGGAGGAATGCCGACCATTTATCAGGCGGCCCTTCCCAGGGCCGATCGGGCGGCGCCCGCATCGACACAACGGCCGAGTGCAACAACACAATCCCGAACACGACAGCAATGGCGGCGGCCGGCGCCCGCGTGGCCAATACAGCGCCGCCCAATGCGCCAAACGTGGTGGCCAGTTCCAGGAACATGGCGATACGGATGTTGGTGAATCCTTCTTTTACGTAGGCGGCGGCCGCACCGGACGAGGTGGCAATCACGGAGACCAACGATGCGCCGACGGCGTACCGGATGTTGACGTTGAGCAGCAATGTCAGCATGGGAACAATAACGACGCCCCCGCCCAAACCCGTCAACGAGCCCAAAAAGCCAGCCGCCACAGAACCCATCCAGATGATGAGCGTATATTCCAGGGTGTTGATAAGGCTGCCCCGCCTTCTTGTGGCGCTTGACTGGAACCGTTATTTTTTCAAGAGGGGAATCAAGATTATGCCGATGAAGTCCTGCAGGAAATGGAGGGTGATCGGCGTGACCAGGCTTCCCCGCCAAAGATAAACGAGGGAGAAAATGGCCCCCATCACGCCCACGGTGATTATGCCGATGGTTCCTTCGTAGCCGTGCCCGATTGCAAAGATGACGGTCGAGAGCAGCATTGCGGCCACCCAATTTCCGGTTATGTTGGTAAACCGCAGAAGGAGGTAGCCGCGGAATACGGTCTCTTCAGTAACCGCCACTACCAACACCAACACTGCCCCCAGGACATATTCGTTCGCGCCAGCCGCCAACAGGCCCGAGGGGACCGGCGTCGCCGGAGGCGCGAAGCCCAGCCAGTCCAGCAGTTGCTCCACCAGGCTGACTACGACCAAGAACGGG
>JAPLKX010000712.1 GCA_026387845.1 Candidatus Hydrogenedentota bacterium
GCCGCCCAATTTCGTTTCGGGCATGTAAAGCAGGACGGGAATGATGACTACCCCCGTGCTGGATTTTTTTGCCGGCTCACCTTGCGGGTTCTCCTGAGTGGCCTGGCTGGCGGCCCGGAGAGGCGACAAGAGCAGCAGCAAAGAAAAAACTGCGATCAAGAGTTTTTTTTGTTTGGACATTGTTAGCCCTCCCGAACTTGCGCCTATTATATCAAGCACACCGGCGGGAAGCAATGCTCTCCAGCACCGGCAATTCACCAGGGTCGAGCGGTCGAACTCGGCTATTTCTAATCGCGCCAGAGCGATTGCCCGGGATCAGGCTTGAATATTCCGGACCGGGCTTCCTCGACCATCTGGGCGACAAGCAGGTTCCAGCTGATGAAGTTGGGCGCGGCCAGCGGCACTCCGGTTTCGGCGTGGTAGTTTTCGTGCATCATCCCGTTGCGGGCGAGATCGTCGAGGCATAGTCTGGTGACCCGCTCCGCCGCTTCAAGGGCGGCATCGGGGTAGCCGTAATGAACGAGGGCATGCATAAACATCCAGTTGGCGTGCGGCCAGATCGGGCCCTGCCAATTGGAGTACGGTTTGATCACGTTTTCGTTGTTGTAGAGAGGTTCGTCCGCGGCGAGCGACCGGATTCCGTAATTCGACCATAGCTTCCGGGGATTGAGCACATAGCGTTCGATCATCATCCGCGCCTTTTCAGGCGAGGCCAAGCGGGCCCACAGCGGAACCTGGTTGCTGTAGGTGATACAGCGCAGGCGTGTTTTTTCGACGGCGTCGTAGCTGTAAAAGGTCAGATCGTCGGGATCCCAGAGGAAGGCGTTGATCGCCTTGCCAAGGCAACGGGCCCGGTCGCGGAAAGCCTCGGCGTCTTCGCGCTTTCCGATTTTTTCCGCGACGAACGCCATGGCCCGATAGTCGAGAACCTGAAAAGCATTGACGTCGGCCCCGGCGATGCTGTTGTGATAGCGGCGGACAAGGGCCGGGTTGTTATCGGCGCCCGACTCCAGGCTGTCCCACCACTTGACGAGACCCGTTTCGGGATCGCTCATCTTGCGCTCTCGGTATGTAACGCAGGATTGCATTTTTTCCCAGACCGGTTTGATCCAGTCAAAGTCGCCGAGCGCTATGGAGGCATAGTACGCCGCCTGCCCCATGAGCGGCTTGATGTGGTAGAGCCGGGCGTCGCGGCCGGCCCAGGGTCGGATTCCGCCCGGCGTTTGTCCATCGGGCTCTGTGTGATGGAGGAAGTTCAGACACCAATTCTTGAGGTAGATCCCATCGGACGTGTTTTCAGAAATCAGGTGAAGTCCGACAAAAAACGCGTCCCAATCCCACAGCTCTTCATAAACGCCGTTGGGCACGATGTAATCGTAGGGGAGAGCGCCGTTGGCCTTGCGGAGAACGTGCGTCCGCAATCCGCCGATCTCGGACTTTGCCGCGGCCGCCAAAGCATCAAGGGTCTTATTCTCTACACGATCATTTCTCATGGCACTCCTCCTGAAAAATTGATTGAGCCTCGGATGTCTGCGCCTC
>JAPLKX010000624.1 GCA_026387845.1 Candidatus Hydrogenedentota bacterium
TCCCACCTGAAGGCAAACTGCGAACTGACGCTGGTGGACCTGTCGCCGGCGATGCTGAGGGTGAGCCGGTCACTGAATCCTGAGTGCGAGCACGTCCACGGTGACATGCGCGAGGTCAGGCTGGGCCGCCGGTTCGATGCCGTGTTTGTCCACGATGCCGTTGCCTACATGCTTTCGGAAGCAGACCTGGCTCGGGCGATGGAGACCGCGTGGGTTCACCTCCGGCCGGGCGGTGCGGCGCTGTTCTGTCCCGAATACGTGACTGAGACATTCAAAGCAGGCACGTTTCACGGCGGCCACGACCGGATGCTGCGCAGCCTGCGCTACCTGGAGTGGGTTCACGACCCTGAACCTGGCGGTAGCCTGGTGACCAGCGACTACGCCTACATCCTGCGGGACAAAGACGGGGTCAGGATGGAGTACGACCGGCACGTGACCGGGCTGTTCCCGCGCGCGACCTGGTTGCGCCTGCTTCAGGCCCGCGGTTTTGCGGCAACGATTCGCGAGTACGTCGGGCCGCCGGCCGACGGCAGGGTATACGAGTTGTTCGTTGCGGTGCGGTCCGAATGACGTGAGCGGGTTGAGTCCGGGCGCGTACTTCATCAAGGAGGAGGTAGGAGTGAGCCGGGAGGAGTCCGGAGCCCGCAAGGTCGTGATTCAGCGGTAGGGAGGAGCGATGAGGGCGATACTGGTTGTCTGCTGTGTGCTATCGCTGGCTGCCGCGGATACGCCGTGGCAACTACAGAAAGCACCGCCAAGGCCCCGTGCACACGTGTATGCGCTCGAGGGCCTTGGAGCCTTGGGTGGACTTGCGGGTTGTGCAGTGGGGGGAGGGTGCGCAGGGCTGCTGGCTGGGTTGGTGTTCGTGGGACCGCCCTTCTCCGGGACGGGCGGGTACGAACTAGTTCCCAACGGTGGCTGGGACACGTGGGCCTATGTGATGCTGGGAGTTGGTGTCATCGGCATTCCGGCCAGCACAGGGTATGCTACGAGCAGGGCCGGCGAAAACCTCGGAGAATCTGGGTCACAAACTTGGGCCATTGTTGGTGCGTATGCCGGCGTTCCGGTGACGGCAGGGCTGGTTGCGTTTGGCGCGGAATTGAGTTGGAGGACACCCGCCGCTGCCGTTCCTCTGTTTGTGCTGGGTGGACTGGCCATCCCTGCAGGTGCCGTGGTGGGCTACAACTTCGGCATCAAGCGTGAGGTCCCGGCGCACGGCTTCGAGGGCAGGCTGCAGGCGCCGGGCGTGGCGCTGACGAGTGTCGAACTGCCTGACCATTCAGTCGAGTACGGGGTGAAGCTCCAACTGGCAGGGCTGAGGTTCTAGTCCTGGCCGTAGACGACAGACGCAGGGGTGGGGTGGTGCCAACCGCCCTTCGCCGCGCTTGACCGCTGGCACGGCCGCGGCTAGGATTGTCGCATCGAGTAAACACCGTGTTTGTTCTGTAATCTCCTCACAATAGTCGCCTTGGTCGGACAGACCGGGCTTGTGCGCGGCACGGTCGCGGACAGCGCCTCCGGCGTTGTCGTTCCTGGCGCGAACGTTGTGCTTGTCGGCTCCGGGGTCG
>JAPLKX010000351.1 GCA_026387845.1 Candidatus Hydrogenedentota bacterium
AACGCCTGGTAGTTTGGCGCGCCGGGATCCATGGCGATTGCGCCGCCCCACGTCCCCCACGTCTGGCCCTGGCGGCTGTAGAGGATACCGTCGGCGATTTTGGAGTAGAGGAAGTCGTTTGCGCGCCGCCAGAGATCGGGATCGTCCGGCGTGAGTGTTTGCGGGGGCTCCTTGATTTCGGTGCCGAACTCGGTGACGTTGAAATAACTGAGAACATGATAGCCGTCGTCGCGCATCCGCTGTGCGTAGTCGCGCATCTGGCGGATCGACGTTCGCGCGACGTTGTCCGGGGCGCCTTCCGGCTGCATGAAGCGCGGCCAGCGTTCCTCGATGTTTTCGAGCGGCGGAATGAACATGCCCATGTACGGAAAATCGAAGCTCGACCGCCAGTTGACGGTAAACGCCATCTTCTTGAATTTGGGATCGAGCGCGCCTTCGTACGACGAGTAGGCGCCGCACCCGGCGATATCGTGAGCGGCGGGAAGGGCCGGCTCGAAATACCTTGGATAACGCCGCGCCATCCAACCGAGCGCTGGCCGCCAGTCGGCTGGATGCGCGAACAGGTTCATCGCAAACCGCAACGGCTCACCGTTTTTTCTGCCGCCGATGCGGTGGTTGAGCCGCGAGAAGCAGATGGCGCCGGAGCGACTGGTGCGCAGCGTGAGGTCGAGCATTTCGTCTTCGGGCGACAACGCCAGCGTGAGCGCAACGTCATGCTTCGGATCGGCAAACGTGGCCAGCGGGATGCAAAAGATGTTGCCTTCGCGCGGGATGAAGCCGGTGCGCGGGTTTTCTTCAGTCCATGCGGGCGCAGCGTAGTACCAGGTGGCGTCTGCCATCGGCATCATCAGCAGCGGGTCCGCCCACCTGCCGTTCTTCTGCTCGGGGTCGGACCAGGTCGTCCAGAACAGCGGGGCCGAATCGGGCCATGACAGGCGCGTCTGGATCTCGGTAGTCCAGGGCGTGTCTCCGCCCTCGATCTCAATTTCCCACCGCACGCTGTCGCCGGCGGGGATGAAACTCTCGGTCAGGATGCAGCCATTGTCGTAATGGCGAATGAACTTCATGCCCAAGTTGGGGTTGTTCTTAAGGTACTGAGACTCGCCTTGGGGCTTTTCGCTGCAGCCAGTGAGGATTGTCTCGCCTTTTAGTGGCTTCCACTCACCACCGGCACCGTGCAGCCTGACACTTGTGATCAGCCCGGTGTGGTCGAGCGTCACGTCAACCGTGTCGGATACCACTGTGTGCTGGATTTCGGCCATGGTCGCGGCCAGTATTACCAATGTCGCCAACATTTTCAGCAATCCTCCGTTTCTTCAGCAACGCCCATAAGAACATGCAGGCCACTATGGAGTGCGGCAGCTTGCTGCCGCTTTCTCTCCAACCGCGAACAAAAGTCCAAGCCAGCAGCTTGCTGCAGGTATTCACAAATCAACTACGCTGGCCGACTCGAATACTGAACATGGGGGGCATGGGCTTCCGCCTTGCAGGTACGATTATCATTCCTCCGCCTGCCGCCGTGGCAGCAATTGCCATATCATTACCTGCAGCAAGCTGCCTGGCTGTGCCTTATGTTCGGGCCTATGAGAAAGCGGCAGCAAGCTGCCGCACTCCATAAAGCTTACTGTTTTTGTGCGAGATACGCTCGAACAAATTCACTGGCTTGTTCTTTGTCGGTGATTAGGCCTTCCAACTGGGCGTCTTCGACGGCTGTGAGGATTTGGGAGAAAATCGGGCCGGGATCGAGGCCCATCTCGATGAGGTCTTTGCCGCGTAGCAGCGGTTCGGGTTTTAACTCGTCGGGCGGCAGCGTGGCGATGTACTCCTGAATCCAGTAGATGCCGTCGACACAACCGTGGCTGGCGACGCAATCGAGCCGGCCCAGTTCGAGCAGGTCGGGAAACCACGGGTGGCGGATGAACCGTTTTCGCTTGCTGTCGCGCATGTCGGGGATTGCGGTGAGGCGCATGTGGTTTTCGATCATCCAGGACACTTTGGCCATGGTATCGTGCGGCATCCGGAGTCGCCGGCAGACGTCTTCTGCGATTCGGGCGCCGACCTTGTCGTGGTTGTTGAACCGAATCCGGTCCTCGAACGATTGGGTGGGCGGCTTGCCGGCGTCGTGGAGGAGGGCAGCGAGCGCGAGGGCCGGCGACGGGTCTTCGAGGTGTTCGAGCATGAGCATAGTGTGGACGAACACGTCGCCTTCCGGGTGGAACTCTTCGGGCTGGTCGACGCCTTTCATGGCGGTGATCTCGGGCAGGATTTGTTCGAGCAGGCCCGTCTCGTCGAGCAGTTCAAACCCGCGGCGCGCGCCGCCTTCGGTGAGGATCTTTAGGATCTCGTCGCGAATTCGTTCGGCGCTGGTGAGGGTGATCAGGCGGCTCATCTTGCGCACGGCATCCAGCGTTTCGGGCTCGATGTCGTAACCGAGCCGCGCCGCAAACCGCACCGCACGCAGAATGCGCAGGTGGTCTTCCGCAAACCGTTGTTCAGGCGGACCAACCGTGCGCAGGAGGCGGTTGCGGA
The DNA here is from genome assembly GCA_026387845.1 of Candidatus Hydrogenedentota bacterium. Lineage (GTDB taxonomy): Bacteria > Hydrogenedentota > Hydrogenedentia > Hydrogenedentales > SLHB01 > JAPLKX01. The sequence continues at coordinate 2,530 of JAPLKX010000351.1, forward strand.
GGTCTTCCTGCCCGCCGACGTAATCGATGATCGAGTTGGATTCGGGATCGAGGAACATGGCGTTGATGGTGAAATCGCGCCTGCGTGCGTCTTCGATTTCGTCGACAAACTCGACCGTGACGGGATGCCTGCCGTCGCAGTATGGGCCGTCTTTGCGGAACGTGGTGACCTCGTAGAAGCCTTCGGGTTGCACGACGATTTGTACGCCGTACGCCGCGCCGACGCTGATCACTTTTTCAAACAGTTGGGCGACCTCGCCTGGCGTGGCGCTGGTGGCGATGTCGTAATCGTTGGGTTCGACGCCGAGGATGAGGTCGCGCACGCACCCGCCGGCCAGCAGTGCTCTGTATCCGGCCTGTTTCAGCCGCTGCTGAACGCGCACCGCCGCCCGGTATCTCTCAGGCATCTGCGCCCCCAAGGGGGGCGGCGTCGCCCAAAGGTTGCGCGGCTTGTTGGTCCGCCTTGACGGCGTCGAGCCGCCGCTGGCGGTACCGGCCGTATGCCCATGCGACCACCATCAGCGCGACGGCCAGCGCCGCGAACGAGGCGAACGAATAGATCGGGGGCAGCTTGCGCAGGTCGTACGCGAATGCGCGCGCGATCGCCGCGCAGAACAGGAGGATGGCCGCCCAGCGGTATCTGACCTCGCCAAAAATGCCGCCGAACACAACCGCACTCACGGCCAACCCGAGCCAGTACAGCGTCAGATAGGATGGTTCCGCGATGCGGTAGAAACTGATCAGGCCGACGGCGGCGCACACGGCGATAAACACGGCGCGCACCCAGTCTTCAACCGGCGAGGGGGCTTTTTCCTGCCGTTCGAGCACGACGAACAGGCGCTCGCCCATGACGTACAGCCCGAGCAGGATCAACATGTACCAGAAGAAGCCGGGATACGCCAGGTAGTCGCCGCCGGATGTGTAGAGTTTTTGATAATGGTTGACGGTACCCATTGTGAACGCGAGGACGCCGGACGCTTTCACGCCGGGATAGGACGTCAGGGCGCCCGCCAGCAACAGGATCACGCCCAGCGCGTTTTGGCTGATGGCGAGGTCAATAGATTCCATTTTCTGGCCGATCAACGTGGTCAGCATGAATGTCGCGACGAGGTAAGGAATGGCCGCCACGGTGTGGTGCTTCCACAGCCGTCCATGGCGGACCCGCCGCAGGTATCTCTCCCAAAAGTACGCGCCCACGTAGGTGAACAGCGCGACGGCCACCGTGTACGCGATGTAAAACGGCTGCGTTACGAAACCGGGCTGGCCAACGATGAGGAAGATGTGGTAGCAGACGTGGCAGGCCACCAGCAGCAGCACGCCGCCGATCTGCACGGGGGGAGTCCGCAGTACCACGCCTACCAGCCCGAGCAGCACGCCTTCACCTGCAAGCATGTAGGGCATGCGCGGGTCCGAGCCCAAGTCGAAAATCGTGATCGAGAGCAGCAGCAACGCCGAGGCGGACGCGAAAAGCAGCGCCACGGTCGCGGGATAAATGTCGAGGACCGTGTCCGCCAGGAACCATTGGCCGGTTACGACGCGGTCCTGCGGGCGAACGCGCCGGATGTGCCGCTCGTAAAACCACGCTACCGCGACATACACGACCGACGTGCCCGCAACGCAAAACCAGTTGGACGGGATGGTCGACACGACGACCCATGTCTCGCCCGGCGTGCGCAGGTGGAACAGGCAGCCGGCGAACGAGGAGAGCAGCAGCAGCATGCCGAGGATCTTGAACGTAACCAGCCCGCTGCGCCAGTACGAGAAGGCCAGCGCCAGGCATTCAATTGAGATGGCTACCATCAGCTTCTCGCCGGACATGTAGGCTTGCAGCGCCAGCGTGAACATGACCACGACCTTGGCAATGTAGATCTGGTAGAGGTAATTGCGCCTGGGGCCGGTGAGTTGGGCCAGCACCGCGAGCGCGAGCAGGCCGCCCGCGAATCCCAGCCGGAACAGCCACTCGTATTCGATGTAATGCTCGCGAACCGCGAACCACGTCAGCGAGAAGAAGATGGCCGAGTTGAACCCAGACATCGGGGCGACCACGCGCCGGTACTCGCCCGTTTTGCGCGCGTCGAAAATCGCGGCGGTCGCGAACACAACGTAGCAAATCGCCAGGAAGCCGTTGCTGATCCAGAAATACTCGAGGTCGGACAACGGCAGGCCCGCCGGCTTTTTGAGGAAATAAAACAGGTAGACGGCGTACGTCGCGACAATCGACGCCCACGAAAACAGTAGCCAGCGGTGGACCGCGTGAAAGATCAGGCCCGCCAACGCCAGCCCCGCCAGCGTCCCCAGCGCGTACACGATGTTGTCCGGCGTCACCCCCGACAGGCAGCTTGCCACGAGCGTGTAATAAACCAGAAACATGGCGATGCCTGCGACCACCTGGCTTCTGCGCAGGTGGATCACAATCGCCAGCACTACGAGGCAGCCGAAAAGTACCGGGGCCGCCAGCCGGACGTCGTAAATGCGCAGGCCCTCGACAAAGAAACCGGCGTAGGTCGTGAAATACGCACCGGCCAGGCCGACGCCGAGGATCGTCAGCGGAAACATCCCGCCACGGCGGCCGGCAAAAAGCCCATACGCCAGTGCGAACGCCGAGCCACCGTACAGGATGGCCATTTTTTGCAGCGGGCCGAGGTAGTCTTCGTAGATCGTGACCTGCGCGCCCAGGATCACCGCCGTCATCAGCACCACGGCGCCAATCCGGCTCAGCCAGATGCCCGCGATGCGCGTCTCGAGCGTATCGCCCGCCTCACCGCCCAAGACGCGGTCCATGTTTCGCCGGACGTCCGACTTGTAACGCTCGCGCATTTTGGGAGCGACGGCGGGCGCGGGCAGTGGCTCGGCAGATTCAGTGGAAGCGGGCGTGGCAGGTTCAGCGGAATCGGCCGGCGCGGCCTTCTCGCTCTCGAGGCGCGTCTCGGATTGGAGGTGCGCCACAAGCCCCTTCAATTCCTCGACTTGCTGCTCCAGCTTCTCGATCCGGTCCTCTGAACTCATCGCGCGCCTCCGGCTTGTGAAGGTCAGTTCATTTTAAGCGAAGTGGCCGCGCTCTTCCAGCCGCGGTCACAGGCCGCCGTAACCGGGGATAAGCGCAGATTACAGGTCTAGTGGGATTAGCCCGCGGAACGGTTGTTGTGCAACAGATCGTTCAGCCAAGCCACCATTTTCAGGTTCATTTGATGCTTAACCGATTGCGGTTCAACGGCACTTTCTTGAAGATTGTTCTGCCAAAGTTCGAGGGTTTGTTGAACGGCGTTCAGGGGCAAATCGAGCGTCTTATTAATTGTGAGGGCAAGAACGCGCAGTCCCAACCA
>JAPLKX010000242.1 GCA_026387845.1 Candidatus Hydrogenedentota bacterium
TGCCGTGGCGGCTTCCCAGAACGGGTACATCAACTCGGCCAGCTTGGGGCTTTCCGCGTCCAGGACCTGCAAGCCGGTGCCCTGGTTTTTGGCGATGCCCACGCCGGGGTAGTATTTGGCAACTGAAATGGCGCCGCCAAGGGAGATGCCGTCGGCGAACGCAAGCCCCATGTTGGCTACCACCTCCTGGTCAGAACCAAAAACGCGGCCTTCCATGGCGTCGTTTTTTACGCCCTTGGGCAGCACGGCGAGCACGGGGGCAAGCACAATGCCGATCCCTTTTGGGAGCGCGGCTTCTGCAGTGGCCTGGCCAAGGAAGCGTGCGGCTTCGGTATTCTGCGCCTTGGCCAGTTCGGCGGCAGACGGGGCGGATTTAAGCCCCAACGGGTTGATTTTTCCGCCTTCCTGCTCGATGGCAATTAGTGGCAAGTCGGATACGGCCTGCCCGAAACCTGCCGCTTTCTTTATGGAAACGATGATCTCGGTTGTGCGCTTGGGGTCGCGCATGTGGGACTCTCGCAGGAGAACGGCGCCGGGCCGGACTTCGGCCAGAAACGCCGCCGCGGACTCGTCCATGGTTTCGGGGGCGCTGATCATGATAAACCGGCCGGGCCAGATCTCCGGGGCAGCGGGAGCCGGCGCTTCGGCTATGGGTTCGGGCGGCGCCTCGGGGGCCGCTTGCGGGGCCGGGACGGTTTCGGCAACCGGCGGAGAGGCGGGAAGTGCAGCAACAGGCGGAGAGGCGGGAAGAACAGGGGCCGGGACAGGTACGATCGACCCGCCGAAAAGTGCGTAGGCCACAAAAAAACCTATGGCGAAACCGAACACAAACGTGACCAGGAGCGTCCCCGAAGAACTGCGAGGCCTTTTTCGCAGATAGATGTTCACACGGTCCTCCATTGTTGCACCGTCTGTACGCCTCGAGATCGGTTGGGGCATTATACACAAACGAAAGTCTGGAGTCCTGAGTCTGGAGTCTGGAGGAAAAGACCCGGAGAACCCGAGGGCGAAATTGATTCTCCGCAAGACCTAATCGGTCCACCGACAGTCGCTCCACCCTCATCTCCTCCAGTCTCCGGACTCCAGACTCCAGACTGTTCCTAGTGGTGGTCGGGCTTGGGGCTTCGGCGGATGTCGACTATTTTGCCTTTGAACACGTCGACGACCTTGGCGACGTGCGGGTCGCCGAGCGCGGCGCGGGCTTCTTCAGCGCTGACGCGGGCTCCCGGCGGCGTTTGAGGCGGGGCGGGGCGTTTGGCGGCATCGGCGGCGGAAAGTTCAGGCCGGGCGGCCGTGGTTTTCGGGGCCGCTGATTGGTCGTCCGGCGGGGCGTCCTCGAAAAGGAGCGGTTCGGCGAGTTGTGCGCCGGGCCCGGCCCCGGCCGCCGGCGGCATCGAGGGAACGCCTTCTTCCGACAGCGCCATGAGCTTTTCGATGAGCGAATCGATGCTGGTCTCGATGGTCCGCTTCGAGATCCGTATGAGAAGGGCTTCGAGCGCGATTCGTTGGGCGAGTTGAGAGTCAAACCCTTTGGTGAGTTCTGCGAACTGCTCGACGAGCCGGATCAGATTGGTGAGGGTGAACCGCTCCGCTTGGGACTGCATCCGGGCGATCTCGTCGTCGGGCAGGCCCAGCAACTGTTTAGGGTCGGCCGTTTTGCATACAAGCAGGTTGCGGAAATAACGGAGGATCTCCTGGACGAATTGCCCCAAATCCTTCCCCAGCGCCACCACGTCTTCAACGAGGCCGAGCAGGCGCGCCACGTCTTTGTTGAGAATGGCGTCGGTGAGATCGTGGAGCACCTGCCAGTCGACAAGCCCCAGGACGTCAAACACGTGCTTGAACGTGATCTCGCCGTCCGCGTACGAGACAAGCTGGTCGAGGATGCTTTCGGCGTCGCGGACACCGCCCTCGGCCGCCCGCGCTACGGCATACAGGGCCTCGTCGGTGTAGCGGATGGCTTCCTGCTCGAGAATGGCTCGCAGTAACTTCACAATTTCGGGGATGGGCACCCTGCGGAAATCGAACCGCTGGCAGCGTGAAATGATCGTGGCGGGAACTTTGTGCGCCTCGGTCGTGGCCAGGATGAACACGGCGTGCGGCGGGGGTTCCTCGATTGTCTTGAGCAGGGCATTGAACGCGCCCGGCGAAAGCTGGTGAACCTCATCGATGATGTAGATCTTGTACCGCGACCGGGACGGCATGAGCCGGACGTGCTCGCGGATCTCCCGCACGTCCTCGACGCTGTTGTTGGACGCGCCATCGATCTCGATCACGTCGATGCTGTTGCCCTCGGCGATGGCCCGGCAATTGTCGCAGGTGTTACAGGGCTGCGTGGTGGGCTTTTGGACGGCCAGGCAGTTGAGGGCTTTGGCCAGGATTCTGGCGGTGGTGGTTTTGCCGATCCCGCGCGAGCCTATGAAGAGGAACGCGTGGGCGATCCGCTCGGCCGCAATGGCGTTTTGAAGCGTGCGCGTGATGTGCTCCTGGCCGATGACGTCCTCAAACGTCTGCGGGCGCCACTTCCTCGCAAAGACCAGGTAGTTTTCCCGCGCCATGAAGCATCCTCGAAATAAAGTCACCCGCGCACCCGCCGTCGAACGCTCACCCAGAACGGCCACGAAATCGCCGGCTCGGATCAGGCTCCCCTACAGCACACGGGAAAAACCACCTACGGCTGCTTCCTTCCGGACCTGACCGGGTTCGGCGGCATCCCGTTGAGTAGGACCCAACCGTCAACGCCACGTGCCTCGCACCTGACTAAAGAGCAAGACGCCCTCGGGCGGGAGTTCGACCTCGCTAAAGCGGATTGCGAGTGCAGGACACCGCTAGTTTCCCGTCTAGCGCGGGTGAAAAGATCACAAAAAAAGGCCCGCCAAAAAGCTGAAATATAATGTACCACACGCCCGCAAATAGTGTCAAACACCGGACGGCCGTCAGACGGCGTACCCAGGCTCGTGCGCCGGGCCGCGAAAAGCGGGGACAGTTTGTCATGAGGCTTTGATGAAGAACAAACCGCCGAAAAAGTAGGTCCCATCTCCGAATGGGACGGGCACGCCAAGTAGTCCAGTCCGAATCGGAATTCGGACCTACGCTGTCTTCATCAGTTGCAAGATCCGCTTTTCCAACTGCCGGAGGCGGTCGACCTCGAAGACTCGGTCGTAGTCAGACCCCGTCTTTCGCGTTTTTCGCGGGCATTGACAAATCGGGCGCATAATTATAATATATGCCACATAGAACTGATTCAGATGTGCAACTATGAATGGTCGGAGGGCGAGATGGGCCCGTGGCAAGCTGCGGCATTCCGGGGAACGTGGCTGCTGGTACTGGCGGGATCCTGCTGGGCGTGGGCGGAGCCGAGGCTGGAAACGGGGCCGCGCACCGTGGACTTCGGCGCCCGGCTGAATTACCGGGAGGTGGAGTGCCGTTTTACGTTGAGCAACCGGGGAACGACCCCGCTCGAGATTTCAATCAAAAAGGCCAGTTGCGGGTGCACCACCCAGATTCTGAGCGGGAACGTGGTGGCGCCGGGCGAATCGGCGGAGATGCTGCTGGCGTACAAGGGGAAAAAAGGGAAAACGAGGAGCGGCCCCCAGTCGTTTTCGGTCGATCTGGCTACGAACGATCCGGGGAATC
>JAPLKX010000048.1 GCA_026387845.1 Candidatus Hydrogenedentota bacterium
CCCCGGCCGCCGCTGAAAACCGCAAAGCCGTCGAAGGCGCCCTGGCCGAGGCCGGCCTTGCCCTCAAAGACATCTCCGGGATCGGCATGGGAATAGCCGGCGCCGACCTCCCCGAAGATTACGACATGCTCGAACGCGAAATGTATACGCCCCTGTTCGGTCAAATCCCTCGAGTATTCCGCAACGACTCCATGGCCGGCCTGCGCGGAGGCACCCGCGACCCCTACGGGATCGTCATCGCATGCGGCACCGGGTGCGTCTGCGCCGGCATTAACCCACAAGGCCGCCACACCCGCGCCGGCGGGCTCGGTGAACCGTACGGCGACATCGTCTCCGGCAGCAGCATCGGCCTGCGCGGTATCCAGGCCGTGATGCAGGCGCGAGACGCCGTCATCCCCCCCACCCTGCTCACAAAAAAGTTCGTCGAACGCGCCAAATGCACCGGCGTCGAAGACCTGTTCTACAAGCTTTACCGCAACCAGTTGACCCACCAGGACCTACAGCCTATGGCCAAAATCGTGTTCGACACCGCCTTTGAAGGCGACTCCGCCGCCATCGAAATACTCGAATGGGGCGGCAGGTACCTCGGCCTCATGGTCAACGCAGTTGCAACAAAACTCGAAATGCGGCAAAATGAATTCGATCTGGTCACGGCGGGAAGCGTGTTCAAAGGGCGCAGTCCCGTCCTCACGGACGCGATGAGCGCCGTGGTCCATGGCGCTTGCCCGCTGGCGCGCATCGTCATGCCCGTATTCGAGCCGGTCGTCGGCGCGTTGTTGCTGGGCATGGAGTTGGGCGTCCGGATAGACCAAACTGTCTATGGCAACCTGGAACGGCAACTGATCCAAGCCGGAAAGAAGTACCAGGTAAACTTTAAGGCGAATTGAAAAATGAAACTCCGTGGTGCGCACATCATCGTATTGGTGGCCGTGGCTGTCGTAGCTCTATTGGTTTATGGGGGCGCCAGAATGGCCGGCCAAGCCCCGGGAAAACAACCCGGCGAGGACCAGTTCCTCGAAGAAATCCGGCAAATTGCCCCAACCGCCCCGTCCACCGAGGAAGGGAACGTCCCCCCGTTGGCCCAAGCCGACCAGGTGCCCAAAATCGAACTCGAGCCGGCCGGCGACGTCGAAATGGGCACGATCCGAAACGACGGCAACACCACCAGGGAAATCAAAGTACACAACAACGGCAAAGCCACACTTAAAATCACCCGGATCACCACCGGCTGCGGATGCACACAGGCCAAGATGGAAGAAAAAGACAAAACCATCGAGCCCGGCGCATTCTCGCCCCTCAGCATAACAATCAACCCCGCCAAGATCGCCAGCGGGTTCGAGTCGCGCAAAAGCGTGACACTGAATTCAAACGACCCCGCCACGCCCGCTCTCAAATTCGACGTCATCGTCAAGGTCAACCCCGAGTATCTGCTCGAGCCCGCCCAAGTAGCCTTCGGAACCGTCGAAAAAGGCAAGCCCCACGAGCAAACCGTCCTGCTCCGCCAGCTCACCGACGAGCCTATCGAAATCAAAAACATGACCTCCATGGCGCGCAACCAGGCTCTCGAACTCTCCAACGAACTCCGGCCCAAAGAACAGTGGGCCGATCCCAACAAGGCCGAGTACAACATCCATGTCAAACTCGCCGCCTCCGTTCCGCTCGGTCCGTTCAGCGGCCGGTTCACCATCGTCACCACCTGCAAGCGGCGCGGCGAGGTGCCCGTCCCCGTCACCGCCATCGTCACCTCCTGGTATTCGATCACGCCGGCCCGCATGCTCGTGCTCCGGCAGGCCCCCGGGATGGGCCAGGACGACAAAGCCCGCGCCGTTATTACGGCGGATCGGCCGTTCGAAATCACCGACATTGTTCCAACAATCGAAGGCCTGGTTGCCGAAGTCCAGCCCGGCGACGGGCCCAACTCAAAAGCCATTCACCTCAGCCTCGACACAAACGCCAAGCCGCGTGGAAAAATCGAGTACCTCAATTTCAATATCAAGAGCGGCGATGAAGTCATGAAGGAAGTCCTCGAAGTACGCGTCATCCCCGCGGCGATCCCCGGCGCTCCCGGCCGACAAGGCAAACGACCTCTTATCAATCTCCCACAGATGCCCTTCCGCCCGGATGGATCGCCTCGACCGAAAGGTATGCCTCGACTAAGGCCACTCGCCCCGCCGGCGCCCGAGACTACTCCGCCCGCGCCGACTACCGCGCCCGCGGCGCCTGAGGCTACTCCACCCGCGCCCGAGGCTACTCCGCCCGCGGCATCCGCGCCCGCGGCTACCCCGCCCGCGGCTACTCCGCCCGCGGCACCCGCGCCCGCACCATAATGCGACGGTTGATTGCTCACGTAATGAGGACTCGCAGCCGCCCGCAACCAGGAGGAACGAAGTAGCGTGGCGCTTTTTGGGTTGGGAGATAAACACCAGGGCGGAGACGACGGGCAGCCGCAAAGCACCGCCAGG
>JAPLKX010000286.1 GCA_026387845.1 Candidatus Hydrogenedentota bacterium
TCGTCCCGGGGAAAATATCCGAACGCCTTGGTGGCCGGAGCAATCAACACCTCGCCGGGACTGACGCAAACCTCCCGGTTCGCGTCAAACGCCGTGCCGGTGCCCACCGTGGGATACACCAGCAGATGGAACCGGGGACAGCTTCGCTCAAGATCATAGCCGGGGTGGCATTCGGTGATTCCGGCTTCGGCCAGCGAGTTGGCTTCGAGCAGATCCTTCGCGGTCTGGCGCCATGGGAAGAAGTGCTCGCGACAACGTGAAGACCAACGTATCACGTCGCCGATGACGCGGGGTTTATCTCGCTTTACCATACGGGCCCTTCTTTCCCGCCTCTTGCGGGCCGCAGATCATGTTGAGAGTTTTACAAATATATTTGGGAGTTGCACCCATTGCAAGTTTTTCCGGGGGCGGTTACCGTAATTATGTTTGGACTTGGGCCGCTAAGCCAAGAAAGATGCCCAAGCGGTAGAGGGCGGGCGTCTGTCTTCTCAAGTAGGCGGTTGCGCCCAAGCGGTAAGGTTCAGATCCTGATAAGGAGAGGATTAATGAAAAAGAAAGGATTTACACTCATCGAGCTGCTGGTCGTAATCGCCATTATAGGCATTCTAGCGGCGATCTTACTGCCAGCACTGGCGCGGGCCCGGGAAGCGGCCCGCCGCTCAAGCTGCCAGAATAACCTCAAGCAGTGGGGGCTGGTCTTGAAGATGTATTCCAATGAGTCGAAGGGCGGCAAGTATCCGGGCAACCAGATTGCGTATGGCGAAGTGCCCATGGGCACGCCACTCGCCGGAGACGAGACCTATTGGCCCAAGGGCGGTCCGGACGGGCTGTGCATCTATCCCGAATATCTTTCGGAATGGAAGATCTGTTTTTGCCCTTCGACACACACGCGGACGGGTTGGTCGGACTGGGTGATCGGCGTTCCCGCGGACGAGGAAGCGTTGGTTTGCAACGATTGGGATCCCGAACTCAATACGATGATGACATCGTACGACTGCGACGATCCCACGCAATTGAAGTATTTCGACACGATGTTTATCGCTTATCATTACATGTCAAAGGTAGTGCGGCCGGAATACACGCTCGACCTGGAATTCCTGGAACTCTTTGCGGCGTGGCTGGATGACGAGATGGGCGAACAGAACTACATCATCGGGAAGTGGGACGGCGACGTCGACCTGATGGGCAGGACTCTGTACCACCTGCGGGAAGGCATCGAGCGGTTCTTCATCACTGACATCAACAATCCCGCGGCGTCGGCACAGGCACAGAGTTCCGTACCCATCATGTGGGACCACGCTACAGCCTCGCCTGCCGGAGATATCACACCATCCACGTTCAACCACGTTCCGGGCGGCTCGAATATTCTGTTCATGGACGGCCATGCCGAATTTGCGAAGTATCCCACCGAGGACGGCAGCGCCCAGTGGCCGCTGAGCAAAATCGTAGTGACCAATTGCGAAATGGGCATGACCAACTACTAGGGCATGCCAATATCCATGGGGTGGCGCGGCGCCGTTGTGCCGCGCCGCCCTGCTTTATACGGCAGAGGGTCTTCATGGAGATGCCCGACGAAATACGCGACTGGAACCGCGTCATGGCGGTGCTGCGCGATAACCTCCAAGGGAGTGAACCATTTGCGTGCCTGGTGGAGAAACCGGCCGGCGTGGACGTTGCGGTGTCGGCGGGCCTTCCTGTCGGCCTGATTCCTGATGCTTTGCGCCCTGCCGCGCCGGTAGGGCACAATACGGCTTGACAATAAGGTCATATGGGAGGACGTCATGGCAGCGTTACTTCGTTTCCGACGGGTTACACGGCTGGCTGTTCTTTGCGGTTTTCTGTGCGGCGCGATTGCGCCGGTGGCCGTCCAGGCCCAGGGTGTTCGTTCGTGGGTTTCCACGCAAGATATGTCACAGGTTCTGGCGGAGAAGCCCGCGGGGGAGCCGAGCAAGGCAAAACCCGGCGAAAAGGCGGACATCCGGATCGACGTGGCAAAAACTTATCAGACGATGCTGGGGATGGGTTCGTCGTTTGAGCATACGACGTGCGCGAATCTTTGGCGGCTCGAGCCGGGTGCGCGGGCCGAGGTCGTCGAGAAGCTTGTCTCGCCGGAGACCGGTATCGGGATGAACCTGATGCGGATCTGCATGGGGACGCCGGATTTCACGGGTGAGCCGTGGTACTCGTATGATGATATGCCGCCCGGGAAGAAAGACCCGGACCTCGAACATTTCTCGATCGACAAAGACAAGAACTACATTTTGCCGGTGCTCAAACTGGCGCTCGAGAAGAACCCGAACCTGCTGTATTACGCGTCGCCGTGGAGCCCGCCGGGGTGGATGAAAACGTGCGACGACATGATTGGCGGGCATCTCTACCCGAAGTACTACGGCGTCTACGCGCGGTATTTCGTCAAGTTTGTGGAAGCGTATCGGCAGGAAGGCGTGCCGATTTATGCGGTGACGGTGCAGAACGAGCCGGGCGTGAACAAACGGGAGGACGTGCTGTCGTGGTGGTACCCGTCGTGCCAGTGGTCGCTGGTCGAAGACGAGGACACGTGGTGGCCGGCCCCGCACGACATCATGGGCGTGCCCGAGCGGGATTTCATCCGCGACCACCTCGGCCCGGAGTTCCGGAAGCAGGGGATCGAGACGCGGATCTGGTGTTACGACCACAACCTGAGCAACCTTTGGTATCCGCGCAACATCCTCAGCGACGCGAAGGCGGCGGAGTTTGTCGAGGGGACCGCGTTTCACCCGTACGCGGGAAAAGCCGAGGCGATGGGCGAGTTTCACGAAGAGTTCCCCAACAAGGACGTGTTCCTCAGCGAAGGGTCGACGCGGGGCGTGAAGGGCGCGGCCCGTATCATGGACTTCCTGCGCAACTGGGCGAGGTCGTACAACGCGTGGGTGACCGTCGCCGACTCGAACGGCAAGCCCAACAATGGCCCGTTCCACGCCGGTGAACCCGCCATCACAGTGGATGCCGACACGCTGGCCGTCACCTACAACTTCGAGTATTACATGTATGGCCAGTTCATGAAGTTTATCCAGCGCGGTGCGGTGCGGATTGATTCGGGCGAGATCGAGCCCAAACTGAGCCAGGTCGCGTTCAAGAATCCCGACCGGACGGTTGTGCTGGTTGTGGCCAACCTGGACAAGAAGCCCAGGGAGATGAAAATCAGCGACGGCACAGTGGCGTTCGAGGCGAACGTCCCGGCGGAGTCGGTATGTACGTATAAATGGCCCGGCGGCGGTCGTTGAATGCTGGCGCGGCGCGGATTAGAATTGGGCCTTCGCGATGTGTGAACAGGTGTCTTTTGCCTAACGAGGAGAACTTTTATGAAGTACAGAGTGCTGGGAATTTTGCTGGTGGCCGCGCTGGTGTGCTTTGCGGTGGGCGGGTGCGCCACTTTGGACAAGCCCGTTATTAAAGAGTGGACGAAGATGGAGCCCAATGAAAAGGGCGAGATGAAAGAAGTTCAGTACATGACGATTGACGGCGTCATGGTTCACGAGACCGACCCGGCGCTGCAACCGCCGGCGCCCGTCGTCACGCCCGGCATCGAAAGCACCCAAAAGCCGGGGTCGGCGCCTTCTGATGCGGTGGTTCTGTTTGACGGCAAGGATCTTTCCAACTGGACCTCGACGTCCGGTGAGCCGACGAAGTGGATCATCACGGACGGGGCGCTGAGTCCCACTCCGAAGTCGGGCATGATCCAGTCAAAGCAGGAGTTTGGCTCGTGCCAGTTGCACGTTGAGTTCGCCACGCCCAAACAGGTTAAGGGCGAAAGCCAGGGCCGGGGCAACAGCGGCGTGTTTTTGATGGGCATCTACGAGATACAGGTGCTGGATTCGTACGAGAACGCGACGTACCCCGACGGCCAGTGCGCCGCGCTGTACGGCCGGGCGAAGCCGCTGGCGAATGCGTGCCGCAAACCCGGCGAGTGGCAGACCTATGACGTCATCTTCCACCGGCCCATCTTCGAGAACGGCCAGGTGGTCAAGCGGGCCACGTTCACGGTGCTGCACAACGGCGTGGTCGTCCAGGACCACACGGAACTGACCGGCGGGACAGATTGGCGGGGCGGTCACGCCATCTCCAATTACGAGCCGCACGCGGATAAGGGGCCCATCCGGTTCCAGGACCACGGCAACCCGGTGCTGTTCAGAAACGTGTGGGTGCGGGAACTGCAAGACTAAGCGATCAAATAGGTCCGATCGGACTGATCCGACCGATCCGACCGATCGAGTGAAAAGAAGCCGGGCCGCTGGAGTGTTTCCAGCGGCCCGGAATTCTTTTGCGGCCCGGTTTAGACGAACAGGGGCGCGAGAACGAGCGAAATGACCGCCATCAGCTTGATGAGAATGTTGATGGACGGGCCGACGGTGTCCTTGAGCGGGTCGCCGACGGTGTCGCCGACAACGGCGGCCTTGTGAGCGTCGGAACCCTTGCCGCCGAAGTGGCCTTCTTCGATGTACTTTTTGGCGTTGTCCATGGCGCCGCCGGAATTGGCGGTCTGGATGCCGAGCATCAGGCCGGTGACGATAGAGCCAACCAACATGCCGGCCAGGGCTTCCTTGCCGATCGTGAAGCCAATGAGGACCGGGAATCCGATGGCCAGCAGGCCCGGAACCATCATGCCTTTAACGGCGCCGCGCGCGGCGATGTCCACGCACTTGTTGCTGTCGGGGTGAACGCCGGCCTTGCCTTCGCGGAGGCCGGGGATTTCTTTGAACTGCCTTCTGACCTCGTTAATCATGGCGAAGGCGCAGGCGCCGACCGCCCGGAACAGCAGCGAACTGAACAGGAACGGCAGCATGCCGCCGATCAGGATGCCCGCCAGGATATTGGGTCTAAGCAGCGACACGTCTACGGGGTTAAGCTTCGCGGACAGCATGAACGCACTCAGCAGGCCGATGGCCGCAAACGCCGCCGAACCGATTGCGAACCCTTTGCCAATAGCGGCAGTGGTGTTGCCGACGGCGTCCAGGTTGTCGGTAATCTTCCTGACTTTGGGATCCAACCCGGCCATTTCGGCGATCCCGCCTGCGTTGTCGGCGATGGGCCCGTAGGAGTCGACCGCGACGACCATGCCGGTCGTGGCCAGCATGCCGAACGAGGCGATGGCGATGCCGTACATGCCGCCAAAGTAGTAGGCGCCAATGACGGCGCCTGCCAGCACGATGATGGGCAGCGCCGTGGATTGCATGCCGACGGCGGTGCCTTCCGTGACGGCGATAGCGGGTCCGGATTGGGCGCCTTCAGCGATGCGCCGGACCGGCCGGTAATTGCCGGAGGTGAAGTATTCGCTGGTGAACCCGATCACCATGCCCGAGATAATGCCGAGCAAGTTGGCGGCCCACGGGCCATACCACTCGTACGTCACGCCGTCCAGGGTGAACGAACTGCCTTTCAGCTTGGCGTAAACACCGGAGGCGATAATCGTGAGAATGGCGCTGACATAGGTGCCGTACATCAGGGCCTTCTGTGGATTGGACCTGGCGAATACCTTGACGTATATCACTCCCACGATCGAGGCCAGGATGCCGATCGAGGCCGTATAGAACGGAAACGCCCTGACGTAATCGGCCCCGGCGATGGTGGGAACGATGGCAACCGCGACCGCGAGGCTGGCGATGATGGCTTCCACGTACGACTCGAGGAGGTCGGCGCCAAGCCCGGCGACGTCGCCCACGTTGTCGCCGACGTTATCGGCGATAACGGCGGGGTTTCGTGGGTCGTCTTCGGGGATGCCGGCTTCGACTTTTCCGACGAGGTCTGCGCCCATGTCGGCGCCCTTGGTGTAGATGCCGCCGCCGGACCGGGCAAACAGGGCCACGAGCGATGCGCCCATGGCGTAGCCGTTGACGATCTGGGATTCGCCGTTGAACCACCAGTAGACGAGGACAAGGCCGATCATGGCGATGCCGACCACGCCCATGCCCATCACGGCGCCGCCGCTGATCGCCACGGCGAGTGCGGCTTTGACGCCGCCGGTCTCGGCGGCATGTGTGGTGCGGGCGTTGGACCGGGTGGCGATGAACATGCCGAGGAACCCGGCCATGGTGCTGGCGGCGGCGCCGCACAGGAACGCGATCGAGGTGCGGTAGCCCAGCGGCAGGTCCGGCCGGCTTTCGCCGAGGACGGCGATGGCAATGGCCAGGACAATTACCGTGACCAACACATAGCGATATTCGCGCAAGAGAAAGGCGAGCGCCCCTTCCTGTATCGACTTCGACAGTCGCGCCATCGTTTCGTTGCCTTGTGGCTTTCTGAGGATGTAACCAATCAGGTAGGCCACGAACACCAACGCGCACGCGCCCGAGATCCCTGATGCCCATAGGAAATGATCCAACATTCGGCCGTTCTCCTTTCTTTCTTACAAACGCGTTTCCATTAAGCTTGCGCGGGTAGTTGACCTTCGTGTTCGAGGGCCGCCCGCGCGGCGTTCTGCTCCGCCTCTTTCTTGGTCGAGCCGCGCCCGCGGCCGACCGGTTTTCCTTTTATGCGCACTTCGACTTCAAACTTTTTCCGGTGATCCGGTCCTTCGGAGGAGACCACCTCGAATTCCGGCAGCGGGATCCGCTCGGCCTGGCAGTAATTCTGCAGGCGCGACTTGTAGTCCCACATCCTGTCGGAAGCCGACTCGCGCTCGATGCCCGGCTGGAACACCTTGGCGATATACTCGCGCGCCTTCTCCCATCCCTGGTCGATGTACAACGCGCCCAGGATGGCCTCGAGACAATCCGCCACCAGGGCCATCCGCTCACGGCCGCCCGCCATCTCTTCGCCTTTGCCCAGCCGGATGGCGGGCGCAATGCCGAGCTCTCTGGCAAGCCGGGCCAGCGACCGCCGGTTTACGATTCCGGCCCGCATCCGGCTATATTCGCCGGGGGTCCGGTCGGGCACGTGCTCGTACAAGTAATGGGCCACGGCCAGCCCGAGGACCGCGTCGCCCAGAAACTCGAGCGACTCGTAATCGCATCGGGGCCCCTGGGTTTCGGCGTACACGGAGGCGTGGGTCAGCGCGCGATCCAACAGGGCGATGTTTTTCACGCCCAACCCGAGGTGTGAAGAGAGATCCTTCAACACTTGGTTGCGTTTGGACTCGTCCGTCATGCCAACGCGTTACCGATTCGGTCCCTTCCAATCAACCACCGGCAGGGTTTCGCCGCCCACTGGTCCCGCCAATGAGGGTCAGCCACTGCATCCCCCGGAACCACCCCGGATATTTTCCGCAACGGCAGGCATCATGTGCCCGCGGTTTCCGAAGAATTTGCATTCAGCCGGGACTCTATGTACCGGACGAGGTCGCCGAACGTCTGGATCTGGTTGGCCTCGTCGTCGATGTCGACATTGAACTCCTGGTCAAGCGACTCGTACAACTCGATGAAGTCGATGGACTGCATGTCCAAATCGGCTACCAACAGGGCGTCGAGCGTCACCTGTTCGGGCTTCTTACCCATCACTTTGCAGACGATTTGACGTGCCGTTTGTTCCACGTCTCTGGCATTGGTCATGCAGTCCTACCTCCTGAAAAAGAAGCAGACACAGGACTGGCGAACCTGTCGGGGCGGGATTATAAACAACCCGTGGACAAATTTCTACAGGCTTGGTCGGGCACATTCCGCCGGCCGCGCCGCGGCCATGCCGCGGCCGTGCCAGCGCAAGAAAGCGGGTTATGCTTATGCGCCGACGGCGTCCGCGCCGCCAGTCATCCGGGACTTGATATATCTCACGAGGTCGCCGAAGGTTTGTATTTCGTTGGCCTCGTCGTCCATGTCGACGTTAAATTCCCTATCCAGCGCTTCATAGAGGTCGAGAAACTCCATCGACCGCATATCCAAATCCCGGCTCAGGTTGGCCTCGAGCGTAACCTGCTCGGGCTTTTTGTTCAGTACGTCGCAAACAATCTGCCGAACCGTGGATTCGACCTGGTCTATGTTCGCCATGCAGTTAAACCTCCTTGGAAAAACTCTCTCGGACGCCACAGGCCGTCAAACGAACCTGCTACGGCGGCCGATTATACCAAGCCGGCAGCCGTCATTTCTACATGGCAGCCGGAACCAACCAACCTGTTGTCAATCAGGGCATAGGAACCTGACATGCGACGACGTTGGAGCAGCAAAAAGCGGGAACAGTTTGCCACGAGGCTTTGCCTCCCCCGTAAACAATGAAAACCTATGGGCGAAAACGTAGGTCCTGTCTCCGAATGGGACGGGACCGGTAGGCCGTCCAGTCCGAAACGGAATTCGGACCTACGTTGTCTGCATCAGGGTCGGATCTGGTAAAAAGCAGGGAATCTTCGAGGCAGACACGGTTTTCTCAAACCGCCTCCGGGCCGAGAAAAGCGAGTCAGTCCCCGTTTTTCGCTCAGCCAATCTTCAGCAACTGCCGGGTGTACTCCGCGTTCTTTTTGAAGTCAGCCACGCGGTCTTTCGACGGCGTGGACGTCTCGAGCACGACCCACGCAACATAATTTATGGCCGCCATCGCTTCAGCGACGGGCTCCATCTTGACCTCGCCCTGGCCCAGGTAGTGGTCGCCATCTTTGAAATGGATCTGGCAGATCCGGTCGCCGAGGAACCGGATTTCGGCCGGCACGTCGTAGCCGTTGTCGGTCGAGTTCCGGATGTCGTAATAGACAAGCACGGAATCGCTCTGTACGCGCTCGAGAATGTCGACGTTTTGCTTGGCGGACAGGGTGTTTTCGATGCCCAGGATGACGCCCTTCTCCTTGGCTTTGGGCGCGGCGTCTTTCAGCCGCTGCACGACAACGTCCACGTCATTTGGCTTAAGATTGCCGTCCTTGTCGCGCAGGTCGCCCTTGCCAAAAAAGGCCAGCAGAATCACCTTGGCGTCGAGATCTTTGGTGGCGTCGATGACCTGATCGAGCCAGGCGGGCCCCCGCGGGTCGGTGGCGAGCGGGGCCGAATTGAGCAGGCCCATAGCCGTGGACGGGGCGACTATGCCCGTGGCGGCCATTTTGTCCTTGTACTGCTTGCGCCAGGCCGCGTCGGCGATTTTGAGCACGTCGGCGGGGTTGCCGGCGGAGATTTCGAGGCCGTCAAGCCCAGCGGCCTTGGCAACGTCGATCCCCTCCGGTTTAACAGCGCCGAGCGACCAGTCGCACGCACCCACGCGAATCTTCCCGGGCACGGCGTCCGCTAATCTGCTGAAAAGAACCGCCCCGGCGATTGTCCCGGCGGAGCCGGCAAGAAACTGCCTTCGCGTAATCTTCATAAGCCACCTCGAATGTTGGGCACCAGTCAAGCCGGAGAGATCCTAGTCAACAACGGCAGGCAAGTCAATCACCGGCGTCCGCGTCCGCGCCGCACGGCTATGGTCAGGCAAACGCCCACTACGAATGCCAAGCCAATAGAAACGGCCAGTTCAACCGGCCACCCGGGGGTAGGTTCAGCCGGCTCGCGCCGCCACGGCCGCGCGAACCGGACCGGCTGCTGTTTCTGTAAGGCTGGAACGTCTTCGGGCGCGACGGCAGGAGTGCTGGGCTTTACGTCCGTGGCCAGTCCGGATGTATCGGCGGTATCACCGGCGGTGTAGGAGACGTTGACGAAACTGTCAACAACCTTGGCGCCGGGCGGCGGTGACATTGTGAAGAGGTCGTCGGAGACCTGCAGGCCGGTTTCGTACACGCTGCAAATGGCGGTTCTCTGCCCTTCATTATTGCCGTATTTCCAGCGCAGGCTGATTTCCGCCGCAAACGGAACCCCATCTTCGTTCTTGGCAATGCGTGCAACTTCATATGTCCAAGAGTCCGAAACTGAGGGGGTTTCTCCTTCAAAGCTGATAATCTGGAATTCCACGCGGCGGGGTAGCCAATCGTTGGCGGGATCGAGCCACACCCGCTCCTCTTGCCGCAAGGCAATGTGCGTGGCATCAAAGGTCAATTCAAAACCCGGACAGATTGCCTCGCCGATTTGCACCGGCTCCAGTTCTTTGATCCCGGGCTTGGCCAGCCACTCCGTCAACGGCGTCCCCACGCAAGCCCGCGAATATTGCGGGGGGATTAGCGGCAGGTTAGGCCGGGAGTCTATAAAAAATGTCGAGGCGTCGGAGTCGCTAAGAAAATGGGAAACGGCTTTGCCGCCGTCGTAAGCGTAATGGGCTGTGGGGGCCAGCAAGGTCGGGGCGCCGGGCTTAGCATCGCGGGTGATTGTGCAGCGGTACCGCGCGCCGTCAAAGGTCCCGCTGACGCTGTTGGGGGTTTGATCCTCCGGGTCGGGGCTGGCCGGTTTCTGCCAATCCAGTTGTATTCGGAACGCACCGATGCGCTGTTGAAGCTGTTCAAGCCCCTGCCGGGCCTGATCAATGTTTGATTGCTCCGCAGCGCCTTTGACCCATAGGAGAGCGCAGAGCACAACGGCCATCGTATTTGATGCGAACATTGGCCACCTTACCTTGGCAGAACGACACTTATCCTATGCGGATTACCAACCAGGTGTCAATGTGAAAACAGACAGGCAAAGAACGATAGTGGATTTGAAATCTGAAATTTGAGATTTGAGATCCATCAACCGGTGGCGCGGGCGGCGGGGGTTTGGCGGGATGCGGCGAGTTTGACCACGAGGAGTTCGAGTGCCAGGTTGGCGTCGACGCCGGTGGACCGCATCATGAAATGGGTGTCGGTGACGAGCATCAGGGCGTCGCGCAGTTTTTTTGCACCCAGCTTGGCGGCAATCGGCTCCACTTTGCGCTTGACAAACGGGCTGACGGGCGGGGCGCCTTTGTCGGCCGCCGCAACCTGGTACGCGCTTTTCATGATCCAGTTGATGGCGCCGACGAGTTCGTCAGGATGTTTCCCCATGTCGATTAACTTGCGCAATGCCGTCAGTGCAGCGTTCGGTTCGCACGCGCCGATGGCGTCTGTCAGCGTCCAGACCTCTTCCTCGGCGACGTCGGCGCACGCCTTGACCACGTCCTGCTCATGGATGACGGGCGCGTCGCCAACAAACGAGACCACCACGTTGAGCGCGTTGTTGACGTCGCTGAGGTGCAGGCCGGACCGGCGGACGATTTCGCTGGTGGCAGCGGGCTCGATTTTCTTGCCCCGCTCTTCGGCTCGCGCCCTCACCCAATCGGCGACGGCTGAGTCGCTGAGCATGGGGCACTCGACGATCAGCCCGTGTTTCTCGCACAGCTTGAAGAATTTTGTGCGGCGGTCGATCTGCGACGCCAAGAGCAGCAGCAGGGTGCGGTCCGATGCGTTCTCGATGTAGTGAATAAGCACCCCGGCTTTCGACTCAAAGTTGTAAAGTTCCGCGTTCCGCACCAGGACCACCCGCCGCGCCGCCAGGAATGGCAGTGTCTGCGCCTCGAGGGCGATCTCGGCGGGGGCCGTCTCATCGGCATAGAAGGCCGAATAGGCGAGGTCGCGCAAGGTGGGTTCGACGGCGGCCGCGACGACTTTCTCGATGGCCTCCTCGGCGAGGTACGGCTCGAACGTGGCTTCACGGGCCTTGGGGGATTTGTACGGGCAAAACAGGACGACCGGCGGCAGCGGCGTCTTTCCCGCCCCGCGGATCAGTTCCTGTACGTTCACGGCGTTTACCAGGGTTCGATGGTGCGGTAGAAAATATCGGAGGCCAGTTGTTCGAGAGCTTCGGAAGCGCCCCGGTTTTCTTCAATGCTGGGAAACGACCGCACCGTCGGCAGGAACTGCTCCGCGTTGCCCCGCAACCGGTCCGACGACTGCCCAGACGCCCGCGTGTAATACGTCGTCTCCCCGGACATCTGCGGGTCTTCCCACAGAACCTTCCCGGTCTTTCTGTCGGTGAGGCGGGCGCCCGCGAGGACCACGCACAGGAACTGCGTCACTTCGTCCTGTTCGTCGTAGATCAGCCCTTTGAGCGAATAGTTGAGGATCACGCCATCGAGCAGGAGGTCGGCTTGCTGGTTGTTGACAACATCGAGCCGGCCGTCCGTAATGAATTTGCGGATGACGGCGTTGGTGAGGGGCGCCTGCAGGTCGTACTCGGCGCTGTAGTTCCGAAATGCGTTGACCGCAATGCTCCGGTACTGCGGGTCGAGCGAACTGCGGGTCGTGTAGCCGCAGCCGGCGAGGCTGACGCCCGCCACGATCGCCAACACCGCTGTGTACCGGGTCGTCTTCACGAGGCGTTGGTCCTGCCGAGAATCCGGTCGGCCAGTTTTGGCTTGGCGACCTGGTTATTCTGGAGCCACCCGTTGGCCTTCTCCGCGGCGGCCGTACCGGCAAATTGCTTCGCCACGATGCCGTAATAAATCCTGGCGGACTCGAAATTGCGCCGCTTCTCGTAGAACTGGGCCGTCTTCAGCCGCTGGTCGGCGATAGATTCCTGCATCTTGCCTTTTTTCTCGGCGAGCTCGGAGTTGCGGGCATCGTCCGGGAACCGTTCCTTGAATTCATCGATGGCCGTGATGGCCAACTGGCTCGGCTGCTGGTCGTAATCGGAAGGCAGGGCGCTGTCGTAATAGCAGTTGGCCAGCCCCACCGCCGCGTCGTCCACCCACGGCGAGGTCGAGTAATCTTCGATGACGCGCTTGTACTCGAACGAGGCTTCGATGTACTGCTTGCGCGTGTGCCGGCACAGCCCCAGCTTGTACTGGGCTTCGGCTGCGGCATCGGTGAACGGCTCGTTCGAGATTACCATCGAATAGACTTCGCTGGCCCGTTTGTACGGCCGTTTCCGCGCGAACGCCCAGAACTTCTTGGCCTGTTTCGCGCCGTCGGCGTAGAGCTGGTCGCCGATCTGATACTGCATCTTGATCACGTCGTTGTACAACGCGCTGTTCGGGTATTTCGCGACGACCTGCTGGAACTCCCGGGCCGCTTCGATCGGTTTGCCCTGGGCCATCCGGATTTCACCGCGCAAGAACTGGTTTTTGTCAGCGTACTCGGTGTCGGAATAGTAGTCGGTGAATTTTTCGGTTTCCACGATGGCTTTTTTGAACTCGCCTTCGAGCATCAGACTCCGGGCATATTCGACCTGGAGTTCCGCGGTCTCTTTGGGCAGCCGTTTGACATTGATCCACCGGCCGGTCTGGGGGGTCCAGGTCCATTCGGCGTATACGGGCAAACAGGATAAGGCGGCGGCAACCAACGCAATGCAAATGACTCGGCGCCGCGGCGTGTTGTTGGTGAGCATTCTTTAGCCTCCACGGTTTTGAAGCACGGCCTCCACGCATTCCCACGATTTGCTGCGGGGCCGGAAAAATACTAGCAGGAAGCATTTATAGATAGCAAGCCGGAAGTGGGTCTACCTCTGCCGCGTCAAGGCGTGCAACGCGGCGGCAAACGTGCGCCCATCTTTGGTCAAAACGTACAGGATGAGCAGGAAATGCGGGATCGTGACTGCCAGTTCGATCAGCAAGATGATGCCGCCCGTGGGCGCCAGCGGAATAAATGCCGCCAGGGGTATCGTGGCGGCCAGAATGAGGTAGGAAAACACGTGGGGATCCCGGTTCAGCACCTTCCGGGCGTAATTGGCCAGACGGATCAGATATAAAACGATGACGACGTCGGACAGTGTCCACGCCGAGCACTCGATCCGCGTCCAGAACAGATACATCTCCGGCGTGAATGCGTTGCCCATGGACTGCAGAAAGCCGTCAAACATGGGGGGCCTCGATACGCTTGGCGGCCCAAGCCACTAGAACGTAAGCGCGCCACAGGATCAACCCC
>JAPLKX010000061.1 GCA_026387845.1 Candidatus Hydrogenedentota bacterium
AGTGCGCCTCGATCATCGCGCAGAAGGTGTGGTAAAGGACCAGATGGGCTTCCTGGACGACTTTGGTGGAGTCGCCGGGCGCCTTGATGGCGATATCCGCCATTGCAGCCATTTTGCCCCCACCTGGGCCGGTCAACGAAACTGTGGATACGCCTACGGCTCTGCAAATCGACATCGCCATGAGGCAGTTTTCGGCATTGCCCGACGTCGATATGGCCACCAGCACGTCGCCCGGTTTGGCCAGGGCGTACGCTTCCTGGGCGAGCGCGGCGTTGCGGAGCGGCGAATCGTTTTCGACGGCCGTTTTCAGTGCGCCGTTCAGCCCCAGCGTCACCGCCGGCAATCCGACTTCAAGGTGGCGCGCCAACTCCCGGCCCAGCGGCAGTTCCTGCAGCCGGATCGCCAGATCCGCGGGGACGGGCCGCTTGCGCTCAAAGCTTTTGCAGAGTTCGCCGACAATGTGCATGGCGTCGGCGCAACTGCCCCCGTTGCCGCACACCAGCAGCTTGCCCCCGCCGTCATAGCATTTAACGAGCCGCTCGTGCAGCGACAGCAACCCCGCCACGCTACCTTCCAGATCCGGCCGCCGCGCCAGCATCCCATCCAAAACTTCCCTCTCAACCGGCAACAGCTTCGTCATACGAGATTGCTCCTCCCCTTCATTCAAGCGAGCGCGTGGGTTTCATCCGAGCGCCAGGCCAGCGTTACACACGAGCCAAACAGCGTCATCAGGAACTGGAGAAACGGCGATATTAATACCATCAGCGCCAGCCACGCAATAAAACTCGGCCGCGGTTCAAACAGCAGCATCGGCATCCCGAAATTCGCCAACTCGGCGTCGTTTTCCCACAGTTTCGCCAGGCATGGGCCCCAAATCACAAGCATCATGAGAAATGTGAATGCCGAGGTCAGGGCGCCCGTGACTAACAGGCGGCGGAGCATCTGTGGCATGGCTGACCCTGCTGGCTCCAGCCTGCGCGCCGCGCGCCATCCCACCAGAAGGCCGAGGCCAATGCACAACAGCGGCACGCCCATCCCCAACCCCGCGCAGGCCGCATCAAGAAGAGCAAAGAGAACCAACCCTCTTACACTACAGATCACGCTATTCATTCTATGATCCTTCCAAGTCGTACCCGGACTTAGATTATTACGTCAACATGGTGCGTCTCAACCGTCCAGTCCCAGTGGGACTCATGGACGTCGCCATGGGCATTCCATGCGGCCGCGGCACATCCTCAATCGGTTCCTCCTATCCAAGTTCCGAAGGGAAGCGGCGGATGCGGTGTCGAGATTCCTCGACTGCCATCACGGAGGCGGTATCGAGCAGGTTCCCCGACGCGGCAAGGACGGAGGCCAGCCGCTCGATCACGTGCGCTGCGCGCGTGTTGCGAAGCCGGAAAACAATCACGGGAACGCGTGCCTCATGCGAAAAGGCGACGATTTCTCCGAAGTCCAAGTCGAAGGTGAGTACGATGCGCTTCTCCCGAGCAGCCTTGACGAAGATCTCGCCATTAGGAAGGCGCTCTAATCGTTCCTCGCGGAGGTGAATGGCATCGTGGCCATTGTCGCGAAGCCACTCGACCACCCGCATGCTTACCCCCATGTCGGCCAGAAAGCGCATGCGTCACCCCTATCCCGAATGCATTTCTTCTTGGACAAGCCACTCGGCATATTCCAGGGCCTGCTGAATGTCGTTCTTTTCGAGGTCGGGATAGCCCTCCAAAATTTCCTCGAACGTGGCACCGTGCGCAATTTGACCTATAATGACGGAGACGGGGATCCGCATGCCCCGGATGCAGGCCCGTCCGCCCATTATGTGGCTATCGAATGTTATTCGGTCAAACATGGCCAAACGTCCTATCCTGTTTTAGTTTCGTCAAATCTTTTTCAAAACTGGATGTGAAGGATGTCTTCACGATGTACCATCCATAAGACGGAAGATCTCAGCTTTATCCACAAGCGGCGAATCTTCTCCTTCTTGAATGGCCTTGACCATTGACGCATC
>JAPLKX010000382.1 GCA_026387845.1 Candidatus Hydrogenedentota bacterium
GACTGGGTTTGGGGGTTAGGGATGGGTCAGGCTACGGGTTGGCGGGGAGGGGGATGAAAATGCGGCGGATGCTGGTGATCTTGACCGTATTGGCGTCGGTCGCGGCGGTTTCTTCTTGGGGGTATTTATCCCGCGCGCGGGCTTTGAGATCTTCGGCTGCGACGTCGACGGGCTGGCAGCGCCAGAAACTTGTGACAACGAAGTCGTCGCCGCATTTGCGCGCGGTCAATTCGAGGGCGTAGAGCTTTGCGCCGGCTTGAAAATACAGTTCGCCCATGACGGATACCGCGGGATTGCTCATTGTTGCAGGGTCCAGCACCTTCGCTTCGACACCGCCAAACGCGAGCGGCGTTATCTGCCCCAACTCGACACGCTGATCCGTCAATTGCTGCCGGGCGTTCTTGAGAAAATCAAAACAGGACATTCCGGCCGTGGTTTCCTTGCCGAACGCCGCGGCATGTACCGCCGAACCGCTGACGAGCCGCTGGTTGTCCGTCGCCAGGAGTCTTTTTCCGGTCTCGCCGTCAGCGCAAAACCGGTCGAGCGCGGCGAGCTTACCGGTCTTCATCGCGTCGGCGACAGCGAGGCAGGTTCGCGCGACGGCAGGGCCGTTGCCGCCGGGCCAGGACGGCCACGGGACGTATTGCCCGCCGCCCAGGGCAAGTACCACCACCGCGGCAACGCAGGCAACAAAACCGACGTGGGGCAAGAGGCTGCGCCGCGGCCGGTTGATCCGCCGGAGGCTTGCCTGCAACTCAGCATCAAACTGTAAACGCACAGCGGCTTGTCTTTTGGACAAAACGAAAATCCTTCGATGGAAAAAAGACCTGTTACAGAGAACATTTTACAAGTGGATGCCGCTGAAGGCAAGCGCGGACATGTAAAAAAGGGCATTGCGCCGCAACGTTGTTGCTTGTGTGGCGGTTAAAACTGCGATAGACTTGACCGGGTTTGCCTCTACAAAAAAGGAGCGGCGCCATGGGCAACGAGTCAAGCAGTCGTTCAGGCATATCGCGGCGGGTATTTCTGGCAGGCTCGGCGGGGGCCGTGCTGGCGCCGCGCATTGTCAGCGCCGCGACGTTGGGCAAAGGCGGCGGGGTTGCGGCCGGCGACCGGATTGCGTTTGGCGTGATAGGGGTGGGATCGCGCGGCAACGATCACATCAGGACGTTTGCGGGCTACCCTGGCGCGGAGATTGTGGCGCTGTGCGACCCGTACAAATCCAAGTGCGAGGCGGCCGGGAAATCCCTGCAGGAACGGCTCGCAGGGCAGGGCATCAAGCGGGAGCTTCCCGCAATGTACCAGGACTTCCGGGAACTGCTGGCGCGCGACGACATCGATGCGGTCGTGATTGCCTCGCCCGAAAACTGGCACGCGCTGCACGGGATCTCAGCGGTCAAGGCAGGGAAAGACGTGTATGGCGAGAAGGCGCTGGCGCGGACGGTTTTTGAGAGCCGGGCGCTGGTCAATGCGGTGCGACGGCACGGGCGGGTGTTCCAGGTGGGGATGCAGCAGCGGTCGGCGCGGGATTTCCGGTTTGCATCGGAGCTGGCACGGAACGGCTACCTGGGCAAGCTGCACACGGTGCGGGTGTCGGTCCCGGGCGGGCGGGCGCTGCCCGACGCGCCGACGACGCCGCCGCCGCCGGACCTGGATTACGACATCTGGCTTGGCCCGGCGCCGTATACGCCGCACAACGACCTCAAGTGCTCGTTCAACTGGTATTTCATGTCGGACTATTGCGCGGGCTGGGTCCAGTCGTGGGGCGTTCACCACATGGACATTGGGCAATGGGGCGCGCCGGCGTTTGCGCGCGGCGTCGTGAAAGTGAAAGGGACCGCCGACTTCCCGCGCATCGGCCTCGCGGACACGTCGGTGACCTGGCGCATCGAATACAGGACGGCGGACGGGCTGCTGCTTGTGTTCACCAGCGAGGAACAGTATCAGATCGGCTGCCGGTTCGAAGGCGACGCGGGCTGGGTGCACGCGGATCGGTCGGGCATCTGGGCGGCGCCGGAATCGCTGCTCAAAGCGGCCATCAAGCCGAACGACGAGCACCTGTACGTGTCGGACGATCACCACGGCAATTTCCTGGAGTGCGTGAGGGCGCGGAAAGACCCGGCGGCGCCGGTCGAGGCGGGGCACACGGGCAACGTGCTGACGCTGATCGGCGATATCGCGACGCGGCTGGGCCGGGAATTGACGTGGGACTGGTCGGCGGAGCGGTTTACCGATTGCGACGAAGCAAACCGGTTTCTCGGTCGTACGATGCGTGCGCCGTGGATCATTTAGCAGCTTTTCGTAGAAGCGGCGTCCTCGCCGCTTCATTTGGCGCGGCACGCTACGGTGAAGCGGCGAGGACGCCGCTTCTACGGGCGCGCAGGGGTAACAAAGTTGGAGGGATCAAAACAATGATCAGGCTAGCAGTCGCGTTGGCAGTTGGCGTGAGTTTTTGCGCCATGGCGGCGGATGTTCCTGCGAAGCGGGTGTTGCTTGTGACGGGCCAGGATTATCCGGGGCATAAATGGCAGGAGACGGCGCCGGTTTTGGCTGAAGCCATCCGGGGCGACAACCGGCTCGAGGTGGTGGTCACCGAGAATCCGAAAGACCTCGCGTCGCCGGATCTCGACCGGTACGACGCGATTGTGCTGCATTTCATGAATTGGGAGCAGCCGGATCCCGGCCCGCAAGCCAGAGAGAATCTGAAGAAGTTTGTCGAGGGCGGCAAGGGGCTGGTGCTGGTTCATTTTGCGTGCGGGGCGTTTCAGGAATGGCCCGAGTTCAGAAACCTGGCGGGCAGGTCGTACGACCCGAAGTTGCCGCCGCACGATCCCTACGGCCCATTTCGCGTTGAAATCACGGGCGAAAAACATCCCATTACGGAAGGGCTGCAAGGCTTCGAAACGACCGATGAACTCTACACGTGCCTGGCGGGCGACCGGCCGATAAAGATCCTGGCGACCGCGAAATCGAAAGTCGACGGGAAGGATTACCCGATGGCGTTTGTGCTGGACTACGGCCAGGGCAGGGTGTTTCACAGCGTGCTTGGGCACGACGCGCAGGCGTTGAAAAACCCGCCCGTGGCGCAGTTGTTCCGTCAAGCGGCGGCGTGGGCCGCGGGGTTGACGGGCGAGGCCGGCGAGGCGGAATCCGTGCGGCTGTTCAATGGCAAAGACCTGGATGGGTTCTACACGTTTGTCAAGGGCCGCGGGCGGGGCCAGGACCCGCTGGGCGTATTCACAGTCAACGACGGGCTGCTGCGGATTTCGGGCGAGGAATGGGGTTGCGTGACTACGGAAAAGGAGTTCGAGAACTTCAGGGTTATTATCGAGTTCAAATGGGGCGAAAAGACGTGGGGAGGGAGGGCGGAAAGTGCGCGGGACAGCGGATTGCTGGTCCATTCGGTGGGCGAGGACGGGGCCTACGCCGGCATCTGGATGCGGTCGATCGAGTGCCAGATGATCGAGGGTGGGACGGGCGACGTGCTCGTGGTGGGCGACGACACCGATAAGTTCAGCGTCACGTGCCCCACCGCCGATGAGAAGCAAGGCGACTGCGCCGTGTATCAGGCCGGAGGAAAACCGGTGACGATAAACAAGGGCCGGGTGAACTGGTGGGGCCGCGACCCGGGTTGGAAGGACGTAAAGGGATTCCGGGGGGCACGGGATGTTGAGAAGCCTGTCGGCGAATGGAACCGATACGAGTGTATCGCCGACGGGTCGCGAATGACGCTGATTCTGAACGGCGTGGTTATGAACGAGTGTTTCGATGTTCGCCCCTCCAA
>JAPLKX010000730.1 GCA_026387845.1 Candidatus Hydrogenedentota bacterium
GGCGGTGGGCAGGCTGGATTCGTCGCTGCGGATGGCCCCGCCATAGTTGGAGCTGTATTCGGGGTAGTCGTTTGTGGCGGCGTTGCCGTAGAACGTGCAGTTCAGGAATTCGGGGTAGGACGAGTTGGTGACGTCGACGGCGCCCCCGTAACTCGATGTATACATCGCACTGATGGCCCGGTTTTCCCAAAACACACAATTGACGAACTCGGGCGACGAGGAATACATCGTGATGGCTCCCCCATACCCGGAGTAGGTCCTGTACCCGGCGCACGTATTCGATTCAAACCGGCACTTGCTGAACGTCGCCGTGCAACTGGACATGTCAATCGCGCCGCCGCGGTTGGAATAGTTGTTGCCAAACACGCAACTCTCAAACGTTCCGCCCGACCCGGATGCCGCCATCGCGCCGCCCGCGCCACTGGCTGTGTTGTTGTTGATTATGCAGTTGCGGACGACCGGCGCCCCGCCCGAAATGAAGAGGCCCGCGCCCGCGTTTATGCACGGCACAAACTGGCTGACACTCCCGCCGGTGATGGTGAACCCGTCCAAGACGCCGTCAGACATAATGACCACATGACATGCGGGCCCGCCGGACCGGGCGGTGCTGCCGTTGATGATGGTGACGTTCGTTTCCCAATCGCGCTGGTCGCGTTGAGCCTCGTCCCCGGCAAATCCACCGTAGATTTCGACCCCGGGCCGTATCACCAGCGCGCCGTTGTTCTCTTCGGCGGGCGGGGCGCCCGGCGGCACATTGCGCGTCTCGTTATAGTCGCCCATCGCCACCCAGACCTCGCCGCCCCCGCCCGCATAGGCAGAATCGATAGCCGGCTGCAACGTGTTGAACGCATTCGGCCAACTGGACCCGTCGCCGCCAGGCGCTGATTTATCCACATAAACGACCGCTCCGGCGCCGGCTGCAAACAGGGCCTGTGTCAGAATAACAAGGCCGATGAAATTCCTCATTGCGTGTCCCTCCCTCAATACGCCTCAACTCCGACGTCTATTGAAACTACGGGGAGCGCGGACAGATCGTCCGCGCCCCTCGAAAACATCAGCTACCGGTCGGCCGCCTTACTCTCGATGTAATCTTGCCAATCGTCGCCGTACAGCCAGCGAAGCATCCACGGTCTGGGTGCTTTCCCGTTCTTGTTCATCACGAGCACGGCGTAATGATCCGTGAAGGTTTCCGTCTCGTTGGCTGTGGTTACCGTCAGCGAGACGCTGAACAGGCCTGGCACGCGATAGATGTGCGCGGGATTTTGCTGGGTGCTGGTTGATCCGTCGCCAAACCGCCAGAACCAGCTTACGATAGGATCGGGCGACACCGTGGTGTCGGTAAACTGAACCAGCAGCGGCCGAGTGCCCAGGTTGGGCGCAAACTCAAACGAAACCTCCAATTCCTGTTCCACGGCCGTCACGACGATGTAGCCGGCGACTGTTTCGGTATCCGTTGTTCCTTCCGGGCTGGTCGCAGTCAAGCTGACGGTATACGTTCCGGGGACCGTATAGGTGTGAACCGGATTTTGCTCAGTGCTGGTGGCGCCATCTCCGAAGTTCCACAGCCACGAAATGACCACTCCGGTAGACTGGTCGGTGAAGTGGACCGTCAAGGGGGCCGTGCCTTTGGTGACGTCGGCCGTAAAAGCGGCGCAAACCGCATACGCCATCTCATACGCGCCCATATCGAAGCCGGCTCCCTGAGGCCGCGGCACCAGCCGGATGTCCACGTCCGGGGCGCCCTCGGCAGTACCCGCGTCAATTGCCGGCGAGTCTGGAAGCAGGCGCAAGTCGACGAATTCCGCATTTACGAACAGGGGATCCGCATCGATGTTGCCCTCCCCCTCATAGCCCCCTTCAATGTCCGAATACACCACCGAAACCGTTCCGCTCACCTGGTCGGGCACGTTGTGCCACAGAATGCAGTTCTTTATCACGGTCAAAGACCCCTCTTCACTGAACACGCCGCCGCCGTAGTTCGGGTCGATGTCCGGGAAGTCGTTCGTGGCGACGTTCCCATAAAAGGTGCTGTTGACAATCGTTGTAGAGGAGGTTCCTCCCGAGAAGACGCCGCCCCCGCGGCTTGCAATCGAGAAGGGGCTTCGCGCCAGGTTTTTCCAGAACACGCAGTTGACAATCAGCGGCGTGGATCCCTCGTTGGAAATGGCGCCGCCCATGGCGCCGAACTCGCTGGCCAGGTTCTCCAGGAACTGGCAGCGGCTGATCTCGGGCGAGGCCCCGGTGTTGAGCATGGCGCCGCCGTTTGTAGATGTATTGGCCTCGAACGTGGTGGCTTCAATCAGCGAGAGCGAATTCTGGTTGTACATCCCGCCGCCGCTCCCCGTGATTACGTTATCCTCGAACCGGCAGTTGCGGACGGTTGGGGACGCGTTGAAGTTCACCATCCCGCCGCCAAGATTCAGGCATGGAGAGGTCGAAGTCATCCGCCCGCCTCGTACCGTAAAACCATCCAGCACCGAATCATTCGCGCCGAACACCACATGGCACGCCGGCGACCCGTTGCGCGCCAACAAACCATCGATGATGGTGACGTTGTTTACCCAGTCGCGCTGGTCGCGCTGCGTCTCGTCGCCTGCGAACCCGCCGTATACATCCACGCCGGAACGCATGAAAAGCGGGCCGCCATCTTCAAAAGGCCAGCCCGGCGCCTCGAACATCGGATTTAGAAAACGCGCCTCATCGTAATCGCCCATCGCCACCCAGACCTCATCGCCGCCGAGCGCAAACGCGGCATCGATTCCGGGTTGCAGGGTGTTGAACGCCGTTTCCCAGGAAGTTCCATCGCCGCCGTCGGGTCTGGAGTTGTCAACGTAGACAACCGCGGCGGCACTGGCCGCCACGGCCAACTGCAGTAACACACAGACGAGTGTCTTTGTTCGCATGACATGATCCTCCCTAACCGGAGATGCTTGGCTTTTTGTTGTTCCACAAAATTAGAAGAGATCCGTGACGGCCCCTGTCACGGTTCAAACCAAGGGCACATCTTGTGTAAACAAGGCGGCCGCAACCGGTATTTCACGCGAACTGACTGTGGAAGGAAACTTATGCGGGTGGGAACGGCACCGAGTAAGACGCGTGCGGCATCAGGTAGGCCGTCGGGTCTGAAACGCCCCCCAGATCCTGGCGAGCCAGCGACAAAGCGGCGTCAAGCGACTCGGCCTTCCTGGCGCCCAACAGGCGGGTGTCTTCATCCGAGAGTTGAGTTACAAAAATGGCGCTCGGGCATTTTTCCAGCGACGACAGGGCGGTCTGGCCGTTGATTTCGGACTGCCGCCGCAGCCCCCCAAAAATGGCTTCCCGCGTTCTCAGCCGCAGCCATTTGACAAACTGCTCGCCGCCGAGCCCCTCGTTGCAGTGTGCCACGAACGCGATCCGGCCGCCGGGCTTCATGGCTTGCCAGGCGTTATGGAGGGCCTTGTGGGCTTGGACGAAATTCCGCGCGTCGCCCGAAGTCGCGATAACCAGGTCGGCTTGTTCCGTGATGGTGACGGAGAACAACCCGCGGGCAAATTCCGCGCCAGCCCTGTGCGCCGCATCCAGTTCGCCCGCAAACACTCCCGCGACCCGGCCTTCCCGGTCGAGGACGGTGTTCACGATGCTGTCGACCGGCACGAGCCGGGCCGCCTCGAACATGTCTTCGGCGACGGGGTTGCCGTCGAGCGCGCCGGTGCGCACCGCGGGGTCGAGCGTGTCCTGGCGCGGGTGAAGGTTCAAAGCGTGGTTGTGCGCAATGGTCTCCGCGCCGGCGATGCCCGGCACAATCGACTTGCGCCCCCCGCCAAAACCCGCAAAGTAATGGAATACAACCGCGCCCGTGGCGATCACCCTGTCCGCGTCAAGCGCCAGCCGGTTGATGAGCACCGGCGTGCCACGCGACGTGACGCCCAGCCGGACCAATTGCGACGAGTCGAATGGGTCGTGGACGTGCAGCCGCGCACGAAGCCGCGCGTACATCTCAGCGCCCAAGACGCGGGCCTGTTCATCGGGCTCGGGAGGCCGGTGGATGCCGGTCGCAAACAGAACGTGGACGTTGTCTTCGGCGCCGCCGCCTTTTCTCAACTCATCCAGCAGCACCGGCAGAACCACGTCGGCGCGCGTCTGCCGGAATTGGTCCGATACGACAACGAGGATCTTCTCGCCAGGCTTGACGCGCGCGCGCAGTGGCTCGGACTGGCCAATCGGGTTGTCGAGCGCCCGCCGGACGGCTTCCACGGGGTCTTCCGCGGAGGGCGCCGGAGGCACTACCAGCGTTCCCAGCAGGCGCGCCCAGTCCAAGTCCGCGTGAAGGACGTCCGGCCCGTAGGGGATGTCGATTCTCATTGCGATTTCCGACGTTTCATGAAGTCTTCGTTCATGAGATTATAAACGGAACGCCACGGGTTTGATTGGTCCCAACCGCGGATATCGTCGGGCGTACCGGCTTCGCCGTCGGCCCCGGCCGAGTAGATTTGGTAGGCGCCGGGCGCGCAGAACGCATCGCCGCACCGTTGCGCGCCCCAATCGGGGTTGTCGTAGTCGGTGTGGGCGACATACTTGTACGGGCGGTTCCAGGCGTCGGGCGGCGGGCCGTCCGGGAAGAAGCCCCTGGATCCGGAGACGAAATCGGTAGCCTGGCGCAGCCCTTCGAGTCCCGGCGACGGATAGTCGCCGCGCGCTTCTTTGAACAACTCGACGGCGCGGGCGAGGCTGGCGATATCGGCTTCGGTCCTGTACATTCTGGCGAATGGGGCGTCGTACGGCATTTTCAGGCTTGCCGCCAGAAACACCGCGGCCAGTGCCGCCGCGCCGGCTGTCAGGAACAGAAAAACGCAGGCCACCTTGCGCCACCGGCTAGAAATCAAGATCCACCTCTTCGGGCGCCTGCCGGTCGTACATGAACACAAGCCAAACCGCGGCAAAGATCACGCAGTCGAAGTAGGCAAATGCGATATCGACCAGCGGCCGCAGCCAGGGCTGTTTTTCGGTCTCGCCAATCAGCGAGATCTGAAGCAGATACAGCACGCCCGTCATCGCCAGGATCACCAGCGTCTTTGGGAATTGGCGGAAAAGGGGGCGGACCGCCTCGGGCAAGTGGGTCCATTCGGGCGTCCGGAGGAACATCAGCGACGCGCCCGCCGGAATGTAGAGGATCATCGCGAGTACCGAGGCGATAAACAATAGGCCGCTGGCAGGCGATCCCCCAAACGTCGAGATCGACCACCCCGTCAGAACCAGGACCAATAAGACGATCGCATTCAGGCCCGCCCACAGCGGCAGATACTTCTTAATCGCCTCCAGATCCCCGGATATCTTCCATAACGGCCGGTCGATCTCTTTGCCCAGCCGGGAAAACGCGACCGATTGCGCCAACGCCGCCCCAAATACCAGGAAAAGGTTCAGAACGACCTCGTACGCGACCAGGGTGGGGTCGGCGTAAGGGTTTTCCGGGGGCGCGCCCATCCGAATGTTGGCGAACGTGGTCGCCACGCTTACCACAACCGTGATGCCCAAGTAAATCCCAAGGGCTTCGAGGTTTCTCTGGACAGCGTTTACGGCGTCGCGGATGAGTTCCACGTGCGGTCACTCCCGCCGATCGGTGGTCTGTTCCAGCGACTGTGCCAGGTTGGGCTGTTGGCGCAAGCTGACGTAATGGGCGATCAGGTCGCGTTTTTCCTCGGTGATATCCGTAAACTGCGCCCGGATCAGATGCCGTTCTCCATGGAGCGTCTCACCGCCGACCGTGCGGGCCTGCGCCTCAAACGGCTGCTCGCCGGGCAGTTCAACCACGATCTTTACAAGGATATTCGGCGGGAGGGGTTTTTGCGTCACAACCGCGAACCCCCCCGCACTCAGGCTGACAAAATGGGCCGGCCATTTCGCAACGATCCGCGGTTCTTGCTGAACTTCGGCCTCCGCGGGTTCCCGGGAGTGAAGGAGGTCGAGCTCGGCATCCTGAGTATAGTGAATTCTATAGTACTCGCGGGCCTGCATCCGATTGAGGTCGGACGTGTGCCGCAGCGTGCACGTCACCGGGTCGCCCGAACACGAAGTGAGGCGCACCGAGAAAATGTACCGGGCATCGTCTTCGCGCCACAGCCGGCACCGTAGGGTTTCCCCGAGCTTGAACGGCAGCGCTTGGCCCGCCTGTTCCCCGATCACCGTCACATGCAAAAACGCTTCGTCGACCGCCGAAACCGCGCATTCATACCACCGCAACGGCTCCTCTTCTTTTCCAAGCCAGACAATCTGCCCTTCGTACAGCTCGCGGGTCGACGATATCGGCTGGCCCATCGGGACGTACTGGAAATCCAGCTTCTCCCGAACCGACCGCAGAACCAGCCCGGTCTGACGCAACAGCCGCTCGTCTTTTTTGGACTCGACCGCCTGGATCTCCTGCTGGACCGCCTGGTCAAAAACCGATCGGTCTTTCACGACCGCCAGCGGCGTTTGCGGAAAATAAGCGTCGATGAGGCGTCGTAAAGCCTTCTTTTCGCCGGCATCCAATTGCTTCTCGGCCGAAATCTCATCGACCAGCTTTTGCTCCGCAATAATTTGCACCCTGCGCGAGTGCCTGCGCCGATGGTATTCAAGCAGGACCGCCGCGATTCCCAGAACAAACAAGGCGCCAACGATTAACCAAAAGACCGGATCGGTTGCGGACCCCAGTTCGAAAGGCAGCGGTCGACTCAAGAAGGTTCCTCCGCGCAAGCGCGCCACGTCCTGGACCGATTATATCGGCTCAATGGCGCTTGCGCAATCCCCCCGGTTTGCAGCAATTCAGGTTTAGGGGCGGAGGTTCAGTCGCGGGTCTTGTCGTTGATTTCGCGGCGGATACGGCTGATGAACTCATCAAGCGGCATCGAGCCGAGGTCTCCCTGGCGTCTGTGGCGCACCGCGACCGTCCCGGCATCCCGCTCACGTTCGCCGACAACCAGCATATACGGCACTTGCTGGGTCTGGGCCTGCCGGATCTTATACTTCAAGGTTTCATCGCTTAGGTCCATCTCGACGCGCAGGCCCGAGTCAAACAGCCGGGCGTATACATCCCTGGCGTAGTCGGCAAACGTATCCCCAACCGGAATCACGATCGCCTGCACCGGCGCCAGCCATACGGGAAACGCACCCGCAAAATGTTCGATCAGGATCCCCAGGAACCGTTCGATGGCGCCGTAAATCACCCGGTGGACCATCACGGGCCGGTGGGCGTGGCCGTCCTGGCCGATGTACTCCATCTCGAACTTCTCCGGCATGGCGAAGTCAAGCTGGATCGTCGCGCATTGCCAGGACCGTCTCAGGCAGTCGCGGACGTGGAAGTCGATCTTCGGGCCGTAAAACGCGCCGTCGCCCTCGTTGATCTTGAACGGCAGGCCCTTGGCTTCGAGGGCGTTGCGCAGGCTTAATGTAGCCACTTCCCACATCTCGTCGGTGCCGATGGATTTCTCGGGGCGGGTGCTCAACTCGATGGAGTACTCCAGCCCAAAGATGCCGTACACGTAGCCAACGAAATCGATGATGCCGATGACTTCGTCCTGGATCTGGCTTTCCGTCATGAACAGGTGCGCGTCGTCCTGGGTGAACATCCGGACGCGGGAAAGGCCGTGGAGCACCCCCGACTTCTCGTGGCGGTGGACCGTGCCGAGCTCGGCCCACCTCAGCGGCAGGTCCCGATAGCTGCGCATCCGGCTCTTGTATACGAGAATGCCGCCGGGGCAGTTCATCGGTTTGACGGCGAAATCCCGGTCGTCGATCTTGGTGAAATACATGTTGTCTTTATAATGGTCCCAGTGGCCGGACTGCTCCCATAGCCCGCGCTCGAGGATGATCGGGGTGCGCAACTCCCCATAACCCCTGCGCCGATGCTCCTCCCGCCAGAAATCGATCAGCGCGTTGAGGACCACCATGCCTTTGGGGTGGAAAAACGGGAAGCCGGGGCCTTCCTCGTGGAAGCTGAACAGGTCCAGTTGCTTGCCCAGCTTCCTATGGTCACGCTTTTCGGCCTCGGCCAACCGCGTCAGATAATCGTCCAAGTCTGCCTTTTTAGGGAACGCGGTGCCATAGACCCGCTGCAGCATCGGCCGATTCGAATCACCCCGCCAGTACGCTCCCGCCAGGCTCAGCAGCTTGAACGCCTTGATAACGCCGGTTGACGGCACATGCGGGCCCCGGCACAGGTCAATAAACTCGCCGTTCTCGTAAAACGTGATGGCCCCGTCTTCGAGCCCTTCAAGCAACTCGACCTTGTACTGCTGGCCGCGGGCCTTGAAGTAGTCGATTGCTTCCTGCTTGCCCATCTCCTTGCGCACAAACCGGTCGTCCGCCTGCACGATCCGGCTCATCTCCTTCTCGATCTTCCCCAGATCCTCCTCGGTCAACGCGGGTTCAACGTCGATATCGTAGTAAAAACCCTCTTCAATGGCGGGGCCGATGGCGAACTTCGCATCCGGCCGTACTTTCTGGATCGCCGACGCCATCAGGTGCGATGCGCTGTGACGAAAAACCTCCCGGCCCTCCTCGGAATCAAACGTGAGAATCGCAACCTGGTCCCCGTCGTGCAGCGGCGTGCGCAGGTCCACGGTCTGGCCGTTTACCTTCGCGGCCACGGCAGCTTTGGCCAGCCGCGGGCCGATTTTTTCAGCAAGGGAAAGGGCGGTGCTGTTTTCGGGCATTTCAACGTTCGAACCATCAGGTAATTGGACATTCATTTGTACTCATTGGCTCCCGGCTTTATCACCTTGCGCCTTATGGGCGCGTATCAACGAATATTAGCACATTCTTGTCCCTGCCTTCAGCCAAAGACCGGCCCGAATGAACCCACGGCGGGAATACGGTCAATGGTTAAAGTGGTTAAGACGAGCAACTAACACTTGAAAGGAAGCGCCATGCGCATTTTCAAGCTGTTGTTTCCGCCCCTCGTCTTGTCACTGGTCGTGGCAATCCTTGTCATACCCTCAAGTGGTTTCTACATAAAGCCTTATCTAAACAACATCACACCGGATGGCGTTACCATCATGTGGGAAACCGGCGCCGTGACCGACGGCGCAATTGACTATGGCGTACCAGGCGCACCCCCAAGTAGCGCCACAGAGACCCAACCCTCAAAAATTCACAAGATCCGCATCACCGGCCTGATGCCGGATACCGTCTACGCCTACAAGGTCCGGTCCGGCCCTGAAGATACGTTTGAAGCCACGTTCAAGACGGCCCCCACGGACCAAAGGCCCATTGCGTTCGCTGTCATCGGCGATTCGCGCCGGTGGGGTGACCGGTGGCAGGAAACGGAGATGAGCCGCCATATGAGATGAACTCATAACCTGCCTGGGCGACCTGGAAAAGGACCTGGCACAGAACAATAAAGAATACACGATCGTATCGTTCCACTCCCCCATTTATTGCGCCGGCTATTTTGGCCCGACCGACGACCGCAAAGAAACCAGCGAGCTGTTCAAGGGATTGCGCGCCACATTCGACAAATACAATGTTACGGCCCATTTTGCCGGACACACCCATATCTACGAGCGGTCCTGGCCCATCCGCGATGGAAAACGCCGTGATAGCGGCATCACGTATTTCGTCCAGGGCGGCGATATCAATGGCAACTTCCCCGAGTGGTGGACCGCCGTCGCCGACGACCGCACCCGCTACGCCCAGCCCACGTATACCATGGTGTGGTGCAAGGACGACCGGTTTGAAACTCGGTTCAGCGGAAGGCGCTGAAGCCGTTCTGGCTTATGTGAAGGACCCCGACCCCGTCGTCGCCGTACAGGCGGCGAGGGCGCTGGAAGCGGCCATGCCCGAAAGACTGACGGGGGCCGTCGCCCAATTGGTTGTCGATTCACGCCTCGATCCGGAGGTCCGCTGCGCCCTGATCGGCGCGCTGCAACTGCGGGCATCAGGGGAAGAGGCTAACAAGGCGGTGCTCGACGTGCTGGCCTCCGGCGCTCCCTCGAACGTGCGCGACCGCGCCTCTTACGCCGCGACAAGGCTTGTCGACAAGTCAGACATCGGGACGATTGTCAAACTCGTCGAGCAAGAGCGGCAGGAGTACGTTCTGATCCGACTGGCCTATACGCTCAATAAGCTGACCGGAGCCCAAGTCGCCCTCGACCAAAAAAAACC
Source organism: Candidatus Hydrogenedentota bacterium (assembly GCA_026387845.1). Taxonomy (GTDB): domain Bacteria; phylum Hydrogenedentota; class Hydrogenedentia; order Hydrogenedentales; family SLHB01; genus JAPLKX01. Next base: position 10,117 of record JAPLKX010000730.1, read on the forward strand.
TTTGGCAAAAAGTTCGCCGGGTCGACGCAAAGATTTCGTCGAGCAGTGGATCGCGGCCAAGTGACTACGTTCTTCGACTGATAGCCCTTATTTCGTTTCCAGCTTTACGTCATCCACGTAAATGGTTGTTGCGGCATCGGCATTCGAGACGAAACCAAACCATTCGAGCCGCCTGAACTGGTCATTCACCATCCGCAGGTCAATCGTCTGCGGCGCACCCCCCGGCAGCGTCACTTCAAGCTTATAGGTCCCGTCGGCTTTCCGGCCCATGCCGCACTCGATCCGCACGCCAACCCACTGGCTCAGCGGCACGGTCAGGAGTTCTTTGCCGCCGGCCGTCATCTTGCCCGCGCCGTCTATCCAGATGCTGGGGCCGATCCGATAGGGGCTGGAGTTGTCGCGCCACTCGTGGAAAAATACCGCACCCGGCTCGAC
>JAPLKX010000254.1 GCA_026387845.1 Candidatus Hydrogenedentota bacterium
CCCGTCATCATGATCACGGCGCATGCGTCGGTGGAAACGGCCATCGAAGCCATGAAACTGGGCGCCGCCGATTACATCATGAAGCCGTTCACCAACGATGAGATGCGGCTGCTGGTGAAACGGGCCATCGAGCAGCGCAACCTGCTGCGCGAGAACGTGGCGTTGCGCAAGGACCAGGCGGCACGCGGCAAGATCGACAACATCATCGGCAAGAGCCCGGCGATCCACACCGTCATGGGGATGATTCGCCGCGTGGCTTCGCTGCCCAGCACGGTGGCCATACACGGCGAGAGCGGCACCGGCAAGGAGTTGGTGGCGCGGGCCATTCACCAGCTCAGCGACCGGGCCGGCAAGCCTTTTGTGGCGATCAACTGCGGCGGGATTCCGGAAAACCTGCTCGAGAGCGAACTGTTCGGCCACAAGAAGGGATCGTTCACGGGCGCCGTCGAAGATAAGGAAGGCCTGATGGTCGTGGCGGACGGCGGGACGCTGTTCCTCGACGAGATCGGAGAGATGCCGTTGGCGCTGCAGGTGAAACTGTTGCGGGTGCTCGACAACAGCAGCGTGATGCCGGTAGGCGGCGTGAGCGAAGTGACGGTCGACGTGCGGATTATCTCCGCCACGAACAGAGACCTCGAAAAGATGGTGCGGGAAAACCTGTTCCGCAAGGATCTCTATTACCGGCTCAACGTGATTCCAATCGTGGTGCCGCCGCTGCGTGATCGCGTGGACGACATCCCGCTGTTGGCGCGCCACTTTGTCGCGGGCCACGCGAGGCGAATGGGCCTGCAGGAATTGACGATCACTCAGGGGGCGCTCGATGCTCTATGCGCGTTTACGTGGGCGGGGAACGTCCGGGAGTTGGAAAACGTGTTGGAGCGGGCGGTGGCGCTGTGCAACGGGTCCGTGGTCGACGTGCAGGATCTCCCGCCGGAGGTGGCCAACTATGTGGCGGGCCCGCGGGCCGATATCGCGATGTTGCCTCCGGGCGGCCTTGACCTGGAGTACGTGGTTTCGGATTTGGAAGTCAACCTCATCAAACAGGCGCTGCAGCGGGGCAAGTTCTCGCAAAAGAAAGCGGCGGAACTGCTTGGGCTGAGCCCGCGGTCGTTCCGGTATCGGTTGCAGAAATACGGGCTCGACACCGATTAAGCGCACGAAAATAGGCTTCCCGTTTGAACCGCCTTATTGTCCGCCGTATACTTCTTGCGGTGTTACCCTTCTATGCCAACCGGAGTAAACGGAATGAAAGCACTTGTAACGTGCGGGGCGGGTTTTATCGGGTCGCACCTATGCGAGGCGCTGGTAGCGCAGGGCGACCAGGTTTTCGTGTTGGACGACCTGAGCACGGGCCGGTTCGAGAACATCGAGCATATCAAAGGCCTGACGTGCGTCATTGACTCGACGTTGAACCAGGAGATTGTGCGGGACCTTGTGCGCGAGGTCGAGGTTGTCTACCATCTTGCGGCCACGGTCGGGGTGCAACTGGTCGTCAACGAGCCCATCCGGACTATTGTCAATAACATCCGGGGTACGGAAACGGTCCTTGAAGAGACGTGCCGGTACCGGCGCAACCTGCTGATCACGTCTACGAGCGAAGTGTACGGCAAAGGGATGCGCAAGGTGTTCCACGAAGGCGACGACGCCGTAATCGGCCCAACGACGCGCACCCGATGGTGTTACGCCGCGTCAAAAGCGATCGACGAGTTCTTGGCGCTGGCCTATTGGTACGAGAAGCGGCACCCGGTGATCATTGTGCGGCTGTTCAACACGGTGGGGCCCAGGCAAACCGGCCGGTACGGGATGGTGATCCCGCGGTTTGTGAGCCAGGCGTTGCGCAACGACCCGCTTACGGTATATGGCGACGGCAAACAGACGCGGTGTTTTGCGTACGTGGGGGACGTGGTGCCCGCACTGAAAGGCCTGATGGCGCGGCCCGATCTGAGCGGCGAGGTGTTCAATATCGGGACGACCGAGAGCGTGACGATGGAGGATCTGGCGCGGCGCGTTATCGAGCGGACAGGCAGCGCGTCAGGCATCAGCTACGTGCCGTACGACCAGGTGTATGGGCCGGGGTACGAAGACATGCGCCACCGAGCGCCCAGCCTCGATAAGATCAAGAACGCGATCGGCTATCAGCCCCAGACGTCGCTAAACCAGATCCTGGATGCCGTGATCCAGGACATCCGCAGGCGAATGTCTTCCGTGCCGCAGGAGCCGGTCTGCTAAGAACAGTGGGATGCTCCCGAATGGCACCAAGCACATGCTTCCCGAAGTACGGTGAGATATGGAGTGCGGCAGCTTGCTGCCGCTTTTTGTAGTGCGTGCCTTTCCCTGCAATCGATGTTGCACTTGTCAGATAAAGCTTTCCTCCCCAAAAAGCGGCAGCAAGCTGCCGTACTCCAAATGAGTTAAAACTTCCACTTGGGTTTGATTTCGCCTGGGCCGGGCGATTGGGGGAGTTGCACCTCGGGCGCGGACTGCATGAGCTTTTTCTTGGTTCGCTCTTTAGCTTCTTTTATTTTCTCGTCTTTAACTTCGACTTCCTGGGCGTAGATGGGGCTGGTCATGGCGTAGACTTCGAGGTTTCCGAACCGGACTTCCTGTGGCCTGCCGACGACGCGGGCCCTGTATACGGCATAGGTGGCCGGGGTGTCTTCGAAGGTGATGGCAAACCCGTTGCTTTCGATTTGCTTCGAGATAAGGGGGCGCCCATTGAGCAGGATTTGAAGTTCTTTTCCCTCCGCGCCGTCGACGGCGGCTTCAAACGTGGTGGGCACGCCGAGGGGAACGGTTCCGCCGACGCCGACGTCCATCTTTTTGTCGCTGAGGATATCGGCGGAAAACCGCATCCGCGGCCCTTTGAGGCCGCTGGACACATACGTCCGGCCGCGGCGCAACCCGTCCAGGATGCCTCTTACAGATTTTTCGGTGGCGTAGACGTAGGTTACGGGCGATGCGAGGGGAACGGCGGGGCTGGCGCTGCCGCTTCCGCCGATTGCAGCGGCTTTCAGCCCGCGGACCAGTTCGGCGTCATAAAACACGCAGGCCTGTCCGTTCGCCGAGAGTTGGTTGGGCTGGCCGCGCACAATCGCCGAGGCCGCCGCGTACGCCACGGAATGAACCAGCTTGCCGTCCCTGCGTTCGCCGAGGTCCTCGCTCAATTGATTGATCGACAAGGGCGGCACCGATGACCAGTCGCGGCACCATACCTCGATTCCGTTTACGTAGGAAAGCCCCCACTGCCAGGGTTTGCCCGGGAAACACGGATGGGCTACGCCAAAAAAACCTCCCTGCGCCTGCACCAGATCGACCAAGGCCTGCGCCTGCGGGGTGCTGTCAACAAACTCGGGAAACGTCCGTGGCCCGTACAGCAGCGCAACGCCCCGTTCATCGCTGCCCCATTCCATTGCGGGAATCAATACGACCGACTTCGACTTGAACCCGGCGTCCTGACTGGCTGCCAGCGTGTTGCGGTCGGTTATCGCCAGGAAGTCCAGGCCCAGCTTCTCCGCGCGCGCCACCAGGTCTGCCACGGATTCTTTTCCGCCGCCGTAGGAAGATTGGCAGTGCAACTCGCCCCGGTACCATTTCTCTTCCTTGGCCAAGACGTGATCTTCGAACGGCAACGCCGGCTTCCCAGGAATGCTGGATGCGTCGGCCGGGTTGGTGCCCTCGGCTATCTCGACCCGATCCAACGCGAAATCGCAGTCCTGGTCAAAATCAAACAGCGCCCTCTGCCCACTGCCCTCGAGCAAATTCACCAGAATGAATTCGGTGGCGCCGGCTTGGACTTTTGCATTCTTCACATCCACCAAGACGGGGACGCCCAACACATAAACGTAAACATACGCTTTGTACTTCGCGGCGGGGACGTTAGTTTTGAGATGGCCTTGCGGAATTTCGAGCACAATTGGCTCTTTTTCCACACCCTGCAGGTCTACCCTCCCTGCCAAGTCGTGCCCGAGCACGTCAGTGAGATCCACTTGGATCTCGCCATTGGCAGGATTTGACGGAGGCGCCGCTGCGACGGGCATCGCGGCGGCAAGAAACAGCGCCAAGGCAATCCACGTTCTCGAAATGTTCAGGGGATACCGCCGTCTGATGGTACGGGCAGGGTGGGCGCTAGTCCTACCTGACCAACCCGCTGCTGAACAAGTCAGCCCGGCAGGAATCAAAATTGTCGTTACGTGCTTGATATTTGACTTACAGTTCATGTACACTAGCTCCAACTTTGCCGGATCTGAAGTTGAAAGTTAAGGTCACATCGACATTGCTACCAGATTTTGTGCCGTGCTTGTCGGCACGGCCACTGCCTCACCGGGGCTTGTCTCGTAACGAGGTTTATCATACACAACGCAAGGGTTCGGATAAAGTTACACTGAGTATGGCAGCGCCGCTAAACGGCGGCGCGATTGTGGCGCGGGCAGCCGGGCCCATGACCGGTTGAACGCAATTGTATGAAAGCAGTAGAAGTAACCGCAACGAGGAGGAAAACAATGATCCCCAGCATCGACATTCACAGCAGCGTGGCCGTCTACGTACAAATCGAGAACCACGTACAATTCGCCATCGCCTCTGGCCGGCTGAAGCCGGGCGACCAGCTTCCGTCGGTACGTGAACTTTCGGAACGTCTCGGCGTCAATCCCAACACGGTAGCCAAGGCGTATCGGGATCTCGAAGTAATGGGCTTGTTATACACGCGCCGCGGAATGGGCGTATTCGTCAACAAGAACATTGAATCGAAATGCGGCGAAGAATGCCGTAGGCGCATCATCAGCCGGCTGCACGAAGTGGTGGCGGAAGCCAAGTCGGCCGGCATGTCCCGCAAGGAAGTAATCAGTATCGTAGAAGCCAGCCTGGCCGTCGATGCCACTCCGTACGGGGAAACTCCCGCCTCCTTGACGGCTATGGCAAAACAGCCCAAAAAAACCGCCAAACAGAGCTAAACCAGGCTTATCCGGCGCGGCCACCCCTTTTGATGGGGTGGCCGCGTTCTATATATGGCGCATAATTCTCTTGGTTGTTGATATTTTATCTGTGGGAAACTATTGACATTTTGAGAAATTTGCCGTAAACTACGTTCAAAGGCTGTGCATTCTGAGAAAGAGCACGGGCGGGTAGACCTGCCATTCTGGGCGCTAGTTTCTGGATTTCAAGTAGTGCAATTTTGATTTTTATGTAAAGTTTTACGGGATGCGGTTTGGTTTGCGGGATAGCCACATGGGAAATTGAGCTATAGGGGTTGATGCACTCATGCCAAATGGACAATCTACGATGACCGTAATCGAGAGACCCGAAATCGAACAACTGGATTCGACCCAGCGGCTGACCCACGGCGCCAAGGTGAAGCGGGGCCAGTTGAGCGCGGTCCAGCAGGGCAGGTACGGGACGGGCCCGGCGCCCTATGGGTATCGTCGCGGCAAGGAGGGCGAGAAGCCGCTGGTGGTGGACGACCGGGAAGCGGAGGTGGTGCGGATGATATTCCGCGAGTACTTGCGCCACCGGAGCACGGGCAAGGTCGTGTCCTACCTTCATTCGCGCAGCGTGTACACGCGAAAGGGGAACAAGTGGTCCCGCCAGGCCGTGGCCATCATACTTTCGAACCGCACGTACCGGGGCCGGGTCACGTACGGGGATGTGGAGACGCAGGGGCTGCACGACCCGATCATCGAGCCGGCGCTGTTCTACAAGGCCAATGCCCTCAAAGAGCGCAAACGGCGCCGCAAACAGCAACGTTCCGGCGAAGATATTGAAGATTAAGCCATTCCCGCGGGCCTGAATCGCCGTTTTACGGATAAATCGTCGATTCAGGCCCGCGTCTGTTTATGCCTTTCCCCCGTTGTCCGCCCCTGATTGCTATGTTATGATCGCCGCGTGCTGGACACCAGGAAAGGGCAAACCATGCGATTTTTTGTGGTTTTTTTGTCGTTTTTGTCGATGTTTACCGTGGCTGAGCGCGCGTATGGCGCCCCGCGCGCCAAAGGAACTACGGGCGATATGCGGCATCAAGCGGCGCCTACCGGCTTCCTGAACAAGACCATGGTGATAGACGGCCACCCACGGCACTATGTCCTGTACGTGCCTCGGGAATACAAGCCGGACCAGCGGTGGCCGCTGATCGTGTTTTTGCACGGGATGGGCGAGCGGGGCAGTGACGGGCTGGCACAGAGCGAAGTGGGGATAGGCCGTGCGATCCGGCTGCACCCGGACCGGTTCCCGTGCCTGGTTGTGATGCCTCAGTGCCCCGACAAGGTGGCTTGGGTAAAGGCCGTGAGGGACATCGACACCTGCCTCCACGATACGCGCAGGGACTATTCGGTCGATGACGACCGCATCTACCTGACGGGCCTGTCGATGGGCGGGTATGCGGCGTGGCAGTATGGCGCGGAAAAGGTCAAGACGTTTGCCGCCATCATGCCGATCTGCGGCGGGGGTAAAGTCAATGACGCCGAAAAACTGGCGCGGGCGCCGATTTGGGCGTTCCATGGCGCGGATGACAAAACCGTGAAGCCCAAGAAGACTCAGGAGATGGTCGAGGCGGTGAAGAAGGCGGGCGGGCAGGTGAGGTACACAGAGTACCCCGGCGTAGCGCACAATTCGTGGGACAAGGCTTACGAGGACGCGGAAGCCATTAAGTGGCTGCTGAGCCAGCGTAAGAAATAGGCGCGGCCGGGAAAAGACGGGCAGTGCAGGCCGGTAACATTGGGAGGGTCCCCGGCCTGCACGGTGCCGCACGCCACGTGCGCGTATCAAGAGGGTGGTTAGAGTTTATTGATTGAGACGTCGCCGGAGGTGGTGGAGATCCGGACGTAGCCGTCGCCGGTTCCAAGGGCAAAATTGAGGCTGCGGTTGATCCCTTCTGATTTGAAGCCGAACCCTGTCCTGACGTGCCCGGACATGGAGCTGATCTCAAACTCGGCGGACACGTCGGGGGGAAAACTGATTTCGACACCGCCGGATTGCGTAGAAGCGGTTACGCGTCCCGCGGGGGCCAAAGCACCTTCCATCGTGACATCGCCGGAAACGGTGCGGGCGGATACTTTGTTCATCGAGGCCAAGGTCATCTGCACATCGCCGCTGATGGATGAGACCTCGGCGGCGCGGCCGATGTTGGAAGCGGTAAGGTCGCCGCTGGTGGATTTGGACCTGACGGAATCGGCATTGGCGACCTTGACATCGCCGCTGATCGTGCGGACGTCGGCGGAGTGGGCGCCGGCACACTGGATATTTCCGCTGACGGTTTCTGCATCAAGGGTTTCGGCGGCGCCTGAAAAGGTCACGTCGCCGCTGACCGACCTGATTTCCACGGCGCTCGCCCACGTGTTGACTCCGACTTCGCCGGAGACGCTGCGGGCGTAAACGGACTGACGCATGGGCCGCTCGAGTTCGGGCGGTGCGGCATCTTCCACATGGATGTCGGCGCTGACGGCGTCCGCCTCGATGCTCGATGCGGCCGGCGCCGACACCGTCAAATAAGCGGCGGCGTCGCCGTGGGAATGCTCGCGGACCACGACCCGGATGCTGGTACGGCCGTCGCGGACCTCAAAATCGACCCGCTCGACGTTTTCTTCCAGTTCTCCGGAAAGACGGACTTCGGATTTTTCCCATGACACCACCCGCACCGAGCCCGCGACGTTCGAGATCTGAACCACGCCGTCGGGTTTGACCGCTCGGGTTTCGTCTATAGACTTCTGGGCCGCGGCGGCCGTAATGGCCGTGTGCATTGGCACGAGGGCCAGCGCCGCCAGCAGCATAACGCCCCACAACAACTTTCTTTTCATGACACTCTCCCTTGCATTGGCATGATTCACCAGGTGTTGGACGTAATCGCCCCTTCAAGACCGAGAAGCTGGAGGCTGCGGTCCTGTTCGGCGACGAGCATGTCGAACAGGAACACGTTCTCGGGGTCTTTTTCGAGCGACGCGCGGATCTCCTGGATGGCCCCGTCGATGACGGCGAGGTTCTGGTCGATGACGGTGCGTGTTTCTGGCGCGAGCCGGCGTGGCAGTTGATCCATGGCGGCCACCAGTTCGCGCCGCGCGCGCTGGTATTCGGCCTCGACCACGAGCACTTCCTGTTCGAGCCGGACCGGGGCCTCAGCCGCCAAGCCGGGATTGAGCGGCCTGGGGTGGTCCAGCATTAGCAAGCTTCCAGCCAGAATGGCCAAAACGGCCGCGGCCAAGGCAAGCACGGTAAATCGGCCTGCTCTCGAGATGCGCCGTTTCGAGCCCTTTTCAATCTGCCCGCGGATGCCCGGCCACAGGTCTCTGTGCGGCTCGATATGGCGCGGGAGGGCTTTTGCCGATTGCAGCAATTCCCGCAGGCCGTTGGCTTGGCGCGCGCAGTCAGGGCATGAGGCCAAATGACGCGCCACCAGCGCGGGCTCTTCCCCGATCAGCAGGCCGTCGACGTAGTCGTCCAGGAGGTGCTGAACCGTTTGGCATTTCATGGCTGTATCATCTCCCTGAGCAATCGGCGGGCATGGTGCAACTGGGCTTTTGATGTTCCCACGGCCACGCCCAACTGCTCGGCAATTTCTTCGTGGCGGCACCCTTCAACGTCATGCAGAACGAACACGGCCCGGGCCCCTGCCGGCAACGTGCTGATGGCTTCTTGAAGATCGAGTCGGAGGGTTGGGTCGAATTGCACGGACCGCGCCGGGGCGTTGGACTCACAAGCGGCGCGCCGCAGTTCGGTTCTGTACCGTGCGGCAACGGCGTTGACGGCGATTCTGAACAGCCAGGAGCCGAACGAGCTGTCGCCGCGGAACCCACCCAGGTTCCGCCACGCCCGGATGAAGGTTTCCTGGGTGAGGTCTTCGGCCGCGGCCGCGTTGCCCGTGAGGCGCAGGCAAAGACCGTGGACCCGCCCCGAGTGCATGCGGTAAAGCGATTCAAATGAAGTGAGGCAGCCGGATTGTGCAGAAGTTACGAGCGCGTTCTCGTCTACGGCCGGTTCTGTCATGATGGCTGCCACGTCCGCTGTCCCCTTATTCTTAACCTTTTAGATGCCGCCGAAGGCAAAAAGGTTTGAGCGGGGAAAAAGAATGAGGGACATTGTACAGGAAACCCGTTGGGACGCCCGCCGCCCGCGCCGCAACACCCCTCGCCGGGCTCCAACACGGACGATACCGTAACCCAAATCAGCCTTGACATAACACGCCCTCGCTTCTCAACCACGCCATCAACGTCCGCACCAACACCCTCTGTTTTATATAGCCTTCTTGGTGCACTTTTTGACCAGAAAAGGCGGGCAAACCCTGGCTGGAATTGCGAAACAAGGGGGATTCAGTTGACACAATTGGCAATATAGATAGGTATTCTACAAAATTATGGTCAAAAGGTCTGGCAGAAAATTATTTTGGCGACAGATGCCGGAGACGGGAAGATGAGGGATCGAGGGAGGAAGAAATCTTGCAAGTGAGGCTTCCGGGGACCTATTTTGGGTGTGATGTTCGCAGTACGGCGAGGGCTTCGGCGAGCGCCCTCTTCCTGAACTGTTGCAAAAAATGCAACAGTTGACTCCCGGTCGACTTCACCCGGTAGCCGACCGAGATGATCGCATCGAGGTTGTAGAAGGAAGTCTGGTAGACCTTGCCGTCCTCGGCAGTATGTGCAAATTTTGCACATACTGCCTCGCGGTCCAACTCCCCTTCTTTCAACACGTTGCGCAGATGTTTGGTGATGACGCTCCGCTCCGTGTCGAAAAGCGCCGCCATCTGCTTCTGCGTGAGCCAAACCGTGTCCCTCTCCAATCGCACATCGAGCGAGACTTGGCCGTCCGGCGCGTGATAGAGCACAATGGCGCTTCCGCCATATCCGGCGGTTTCCTCACGCACCATCCGGTTTTCCACGCACGCTTTGCTTTTGGCCTTCATCTTTCGCCCATCCTTTGCCATCTTACAATTCTCCCTCGAATTGCCAGCGTAGAAAGCCAGCCGGAAGGTAGTATGGCGACCTTTTCCGTCCGCGGCAACCCGTGCCTTTCTGCAAGAGTTCTCCGCAAATGGCCGCATGTTCTCGTAGGTCATTTAACTGGCGAGAAATGCGCAGTCTTGAAGTCATAATTTGTGACTTCAAGTCCCTGGTGCTGCCGCCGACGCCCGCACCAACACCCTTTGTTTTATATAGGCTTCTTGTTGCACGTTTTGAGCAGGAGAGGCGAAGAACACCTCTTGCTTGTTGTTTCCCCGCTGCGTGACATGGTGCGATGCACCAGGGACGACTATGCGCGCCAGTCGCCCCGCCTCATGTCAATATAAACGGTGACTGTCCCGAATGGCACTGACTTAAGCTCAACCCGTTTCCGGTAAATAGCTTGTGCATGAGTCCATCTGTTCTGGGCCTCACGATGCAGGAACCTGTCATCATGCACGTGAAAAAGCCCGTTTCTATTACGTCTTACGTACGACACTTGGCGAGGTTGCTCTTCGGGTAGCTGGATACTAACCACATCGTTTCAGTGCAAGTCTTTTTCTATGAGTAGGTTGCGGTTAAGTCAGTGCCATTCGTGACTGTCCCCATTTACCGCCATTTACCGGTCCCCATTTACCGATTTACCGAACCTTGGCATTTGTTCCGTTACCTGAACGAGCATTGTTTCCGGTTCAACAGCCGCAAGATGACTGATTCTGATCGGTTTCAGATGCTTCTTGGAATGATTAGCGGGAAGCGCTTGACCTATGCTACACTAACGAATGAGACACCAGCTTACTAAATACCCTTCGGACCCCCGAAGAGGGGTAGGCATAATGGAAGAAAAAGACGAGAACAAGGGAAGTGATTCCCCGTTCGACAAGTTTAAGAATTTGAGCAAGCGCCTTGTGCATGTGCCCAAGAAGGAAGTAGACCGCAAGGAAAAAGCACAGCGGGCAAAGAAACGCTTTGCGAAATAGAATTGTGCCCCCGGCGGGGTTCGGACCCGCATGATCGGTTTTAAAGACCGACATCCTTCCGGTAGATGACGGGGGCATGATAAGGTGGGGCTCGCCTCGCCAATGCTACGACAGGGCAACTATCGTAGCACGACTGTTAGCTCCACCAGTGGGCAAGCCCGCTTGACGCTGGTGGAGCTTCTGCTGATAAGGCGTGGTATTGCATACCAGCATCCTTTCCGGTTATCACCAAATCACCGCGATTCGGTGCTAGTGCCTTTAGGCCCGGACTTAGCCAAGCACCAAAGCCCGTTCTTGTTCTTTGCAAACACATCCGGCTCTCGCTTTAGCAGAGTCCTGAGCGTATTTTTGTTGCTTATGTTTCCACCGCGCTCCCGGATTTCCGTACAAAGTGTGCTTAGGCTCATTGGTGTTTGTTTGTCGGCGAGTATCTCGGCAACGTATGCGGTAACTTTCTTGGCGGGGTGAAAACGATCTACTTTTGCTTTCTCGACTGTCACAAGAGTCAGGTTTTGTTGCTGTATGTCACCTTTTCTAAATACGACTTTGCCATTATCTTTCTTAATGAGCCTGATGACGCCCTTTTCCGAAAGACGTGTTGCCGCTTTGTAGAAATTTGGATATTCACTACGCGGGTTAGTAATCTTTCGTCCGCCTTCTTGGGCAGCTTTGATTATTTCAATCAATGACCATTCGCTGGAAGAACTGTTAACGACAGCCTGCACGATTTCGCTAGGTCCTATATTTTCGTAAGGGTTTATAGCGGGAATGGTTGCTTGCTTCTCTCGTCTCAGAAGCGCTTCCACCTTTTCAATAGCCGCAATAACCTCTGTAAGACGAGCTATTTCCTTTCTGTGGCCCTCTATCTCATTCTCAAGATTAGCCTTAAGGCTCTTTAGCTCTTGAATTGAGTCAGACATGACTATTTTCTCCTTAGCAAGATGCAGCTTGTAGGTTTTATGTTGACAAATGTTGTCATATGTGGTACCTTTAATTAAAGAAAATGGCCGACCGGGGATTCGAACCCCGAACTAACGATTCGCAGAAACGTCGTTCTATCCATTGAACTAGTCGGCCTTCTGGGCACTCAGAGTGTCACCTCTGAGTGCCCTTCTATTTAAGATCGTACCACACGCCGCACAGCTTTGTCAATCGAAAAGTGAACGCCCCGCCATGTTTAAACTTGGCCGCTAGACAAACGCTAGACAGCCCCTTGACAAGGTGTACACCTGTTATGCATGTTGTACATGTACTTATTGCACACAAATGCCATTCCTGATGATATTTTCAGATGACGAAATGGTGCCCCCCCTTCCCCTTGCTCTAACCAAAATGTACCACTACCAAGAAATGGTCCCGTTTTTCGCTCGACATGCCCCTCTTGATGAGTCAAGTATATTATCGCCGAAATAAGAGTGGGGTGGCCGAATCTCGTAGTCTGTCCGGGAGTTGCCCGGAATTGCCCACGAGAGAATAAGGGGGATTTTCGAAGGGTCGGCGATTTCGTGTATTGTAGTGGTTGGACTTAGGGGTAAGGATATGGGAACGACTGAGCACACGATTAATGATGCAATCGCGGAAGTTTTGAGGGAAACTCGGCGTGTGTGGCGGAACAGCAAATTTGTGAGTTCCGAGAACACGGGGATGCTGAAACATAGCGCTAAGCAGCCGGACATAGTGATTATTGAACCCAATATGTCGCCGGTAGTAATCGAAAACGAGGTGATGCCTGCTGCCAATGTGGAATCAGAAGCAATATCACGTCTTGGGCAGAAGATTCGGTATGCAGGACGAACCATTCTGTCTTGTATTGCTTTGAGGTCACCATTGCGCCTGCGGGAAAAGCATGGGCAGTCATTGCTGAATGATTTGCGTCAGGCAGATGATCTGGAGATGGCACTTTTCACGGGTGTTTCTCGTGCGGAGTATACGCGCTGGCCGCGATCAGGGTGGATCAGCGCTAGCATTCCAGACGTTTCTGTTGTTGTGCAAACCGCATCAGTTCCGCCGGAAGTTGTCGAACAGGCCGCAGAAGAATTAATCAGTGGCGTAAGTGATGCTGCCGGTCTAATGGAGGATATTGGAGCAACCAACCCGGGGGCGATTGAAAAGATATGCCGAGAACTGCGGCAAGAGAACTGCGAGCAGACTTTGCGTATGGCTGCAACTATTCTGGCTAATGCGTTTGTATTTCAAGAGACTTTGGCCGGCGGACCGGGTGAGTTGAAGCTTGTCAAATCTCTGGATCAACTTCGGTCTTCCAGTGGGGGACTTTCAAGACCTGGTGTTTTGAGCGAGTGGCGAAACATTCTGAAAGTAAACTACTGGCCGATTTTCGACATCGCACGGCGGATTCTAGAAGTCATCCCAGCCGGCGAGACGAAGCCGCTCATAGACTGTCTTGCAACGACCGCAGAACGATTACTGGCAAATCGGGTGATGCGGTCGCACGACGTGACGGGAGCTGTTTTCCAGAGACTTATTGTAGACAGAAAATTTTTGGCTGCGTACTACACGACGCCGGCGTCGGCTGCGTTGCTGGCAGGGTTGGCAATCTCGTCGGATCACCCGCCGGGGGGCGGATCATGGGCCAATGCAGAAGATGTAAAAAGGCTTCGGATTGCGGATTTTGCTTGCGGGACCGGCACCCTTCTGACAACAGCTTACCAACGAATTGGACAATTGCATGAGGCGGCGGGTGGAGATGTTGAGGCAATCCATCCGGAGATGATGGAAAGCAGCCTCGTGGGTTGCGATGTCTTGCCAGCGGCAGCACATTTGACTGCGTCCATGTTGGCCGGCGGACATCCAACTGTGAAATACGATCAGAGCTGCATTTTCACTGTTGCTTACGGAAAGCAGGAGGAAGGGCACGTCGCGCTTGGGTCGTTGGATCTGTTAAATCCCCAGGGTCAGTTAGAAATTCTTGCGATTACGGCCAAGGCTATTGGAAGCTCGGGTGAATCAGATAAGGACACGTGGCAGTCGCTTCCTCATGCGTCGTTCGACCTTGTTATTATGAACCCGCCGTTTACTCGTGCGACCAACCATGAGGCAGGAAAAGCCAACGTACCAAATCCTGTGTTTGCAGCTTTCAGTTCGAGTTCTGAAGAACAAAGGATGATGGGAAAGGCAACTGAAAAACTGACAAAAGGCACGGCTGCTCACGGGAACGCAGGAGAAGCTTCTATCTTTCTTGTTCTCGGTGATAAGAAGGTAAAGGCAGGGGGAGTCTTGGCATTAGTTATGCCGCTCAGTTTCATGTCAGGTGAGTCTTGGGAAGGTTGTAGGTCACTGTTGGCAAAGAATTACGATGAGCTCATTCTTCTGTCAATTGCTGGGGCGGGCGATAATGACATTTCTTTTTCGGCAGATACAGGTATGGGCGAATGCCTGTTGATTGGGAAAAAGTGTCCGTCGGCGACGAATCGGGCGACGTTTGTCGTGCTGAATGAACGCCCGACATATAGGCTTGTTGGATCAAACCTTGCCGAGCAGATCGCGGATCTCATCCGCAATGGAAATGTGAGACGCCTTGAAGACGGACCTCTAGGAGGTTCTCCCATCCTTTTCGGAGATGAGGTAGTTGGACATGCGCTTGACGCACCTTTGCCAGAGTCGGGCCCTTGGAATTTGGCACGGATAAGCGATCTGTCTTTGGCGCAAGCGTCGTATCAGATGATAGTAGAGCAGAGGGTTTGGTTGCCGGGGATGCGCGCCAGAGATGCTGTCGCGGTACCCATTACTTCAGTTGAAACGGTGGGACAGGTGGGACCAATTGATCGCGATATCAACGGCTATACGCCGGAGGGAGCCATACGGGGGCCTTTTGATACGCCTGATGTGAGGCCGGGAACGGTACCAACTTACCCTGTTCTTTGGTCACATGATGCTGCACGTGAGCGTAGTATGGAATTCGATGCGGATTGTGAGGGAATTGCAAGGCGGGGAAGTAACGCCGAAGAGCAGATGGCTCTTGAGACGAAGTTGGCAGCCGTATGGGATACAGCTTCGCATTGCCACTTTAATCGTGATTTTCGATTCAACAGTCAAGCAACAGCAATGCAATACACACCACGGAAAACCATGGGAGGCCGCGCGTGGCTGTCGATTCAGCTTGCGTCCGATGATCTGGAAAAGGCTCTTGTTTTGTGGGCGAATACGTCTTTGGGACTGTTGTTGCGTTGGTGGCACTCGAACAAACAACAGGCTGGAAGAGGAAGCGTTGCCAAATCTGCGCTCCAGACCTTACCTATACTTGACGTGACGAGGCTCAGCGCGAAGAGACTTCGTGAAGCAGTGCGGTTGTTTGAGAGTTTCAAGAGGAAAGAACTTTTGCCGATCAATGAAATCGAACATGATGCGGTGCGTGCGGAAATGGACTCTGAGTTCGCCCTAAAGGTGCTGGGGCTTGATCCGGAGTTGGTTAAGACGGGTGGGACGCTTGAACTGCTGAGAAATAAGCTGGGGCGGGAACCTTCGGTAAGAGGCCTGAAGAAGTAGAGTGGGTTATGGTGGGGGAACTCGTTGTCGGGGGGAGTACGCGCGGGCCTACGTTGGGACGCCCCCGGTCGGGCGAGGGCGCTTTCGGCGCATGGCGTACGCGCCGAGGAGGGCCAGCGAGACGGCCATAATCAGAACGGCCGGCGCGTATGTGCTCAGCAGGGGCGGGTGAACATCGATTGTTACGGTGTAGATAGTTTTCGGTTCGCCATCGTACTCGCAATGGTAGGCGCCGGAGTCGGTGAGTTGGAGATCGGGAATCATCAGGGTCCGGCAGTTGACGCCCTGGCAGCGGTCCTCGTCGAGCCCGCCTTCGCCCTCTTTGCTCCACTGGAATGTGGCTGACGGCGCAATTTCTCCGGGCACGCGCAGGCAGGCATCCTCGCCCGCGGCGAAAGACGTTTGGACGGACGGCGCGCAATCGGGGCAATCCGATCCCTGGGCGCGCTGGGCCAGCGGAACGTACGGGGTCCCTGACCGATAAAGCAGGTACAGGCCGACGTTGCCCGTGGTGCCGTTCTGCAACGTGTAGGGGTAGCCGGTATTCCACAATACCCAGGCGGCCTGTTCCCATTCGGGATGGGGTTCGTTTTCATAAGCCGCGAGTTTCCACAAACCAATGAGGAACGGATACGGAATCGAATGCATGCTGACATTGAGCGTAGCGGCGGGCCCAAGGTTGTTCAGTTCCCACGCCAGGTTGTCCAGCATCGCGACCGCGTAAGGGCGCAGTTCAGCGGCTTCCGCGGAGTCGCCTCGGTCGCGAAGCGCGACATAAGCCTCGGTCATGGCCCAGGCGTTCATGCACCCGTACCACAGAAGCGCGTTGTGACCGTCCCAGTTGCGGCCGGGCCGTTGCGCCCCGGCCCACAGCGCGCTGAACGGCTGGCCAGCCATGCCGTCGACCATGCCATCCTCGTTCCAGTCGGTCAGCACACCCGGCTTGAGGTTGCGCTCGAGTTTGTCGAGCATGGCTTCCTTGAACGGCGCCTCGCCGGTGAGGCCATACAACTGCGCCAGGAGCCAGACGTTTTTGGCGGTGTAATTGTGGTTGCGCACGGGCGGCTCAGACGCGCTCCACGCGCCCGCCAGCCGCGCCGATTCCAGAAACTGGGCGCGTTGGACGGGGTCGTCTTGTTGAATGGCCGCCTCGACCATCATCACGCCGGTCCAGCCGTGGTCGTAGGCCATGCCGCCGTCGTACACGCGCGGGGACACCCAGAAGTCGCCGGCGACGAACTTGCGCCCGCTCCACTTGCCGCCGGCATAGGTGACACACAAATCAGGTACTGTGGCGCAGAACGTGGGAATGACATCCATTATGCCGCCGCGATAACAAGGGTCCGCGGGATCGCCCAGCGAGTAGGCATACGCATAGGCGCCTTGCCAGGTGACGGGCGGGGTGGCGGCGTGCGCTTCGCTGTATTGCGTGGCGGCC
Organism: Candidatus Hydrogenedentota bacterium; assembly: GCA_026387845.1. GTDB lineage: Bacteria > Hydrogenedentota > Hydrogenedentia > Hydrogenedentales > SLHB01 > JAPLKX01. Next base: position 16,839 of record JAPLKX010000254.1, read on the forward strand.
ATGTCGCCGGCGATAACCGCCAAGTCGGCCAGTGGGACCGTCAAGCTCCCCGCCAACCGGGCATAGTAGGCGCCAAGCGCCGCGGAGGGCCATTCCCTTCCGAGGGTGGGACACGCGGAATTGTACGCCGCAAAGCGGGGAGCATGAACCGATTCCCATACCGTAGTGACGGTTTGCAGGGATGGCGGTGTAGGATTGGGGGCCGCCCGGGTATAGTCCTGCTCGGGACACCCCACGTCCGCGCCCCGGGTTTCCTTGGCGGCGTTGATAGCGGCCCGCACGTCGGACGCCGACCCCGAGTACATCGCGTTCTCGATGGCCCAACGGTCAGTCGAGGAACCGTAGGGATCGGCGCAAGGCGCCGCGCCAACCGGGACGGCGGCCAGCCAGAGGAAGCACAAGAGTATGTTGCGGAACCAATGCGGCCGGATTGTGCCCTTCATGACTCAGCCTCCTCCGTTTGGCATGCTACCACACTCGCGGCTCGGCTGGTCTTGGGAAACGGCGCGTTGAAGTGTTACCGCCTGCGGATCCAATCCTGGGCCCGGTATGTTTCTTTGGCGAGGTTTTTTGCGGCTTCGAGTTCATTGTGGCCGGGTTTGACGGGCCGGGGGTCGGCGTTGAACGCATCGCACAGGACGAGTTTGAGGTCCTGCGAACGGAGCGGGACGGTGGTGAGGAACCCGTGGTGGTCTCGAGTTCCGCGGTACTGGGGCCGGTCGATGGGCTCGCGGATGTACCTGGCGATTTTCTGGGTGTCGAGGGCGTAGAGGACGGTGCCGTGGTGGAGAATATGCCTGCGTCGTCGTTTTTGGGCGTTTCCGGAGAATTTGAGGCCGCGGATGGCCATGTCGGAGACACCTTTGTGTTTTGCGCTGATGCCGCGGTTGGCGAGCGCGGCGGTAATCGCCCCGAGGATGTAGCAGTACGAGCCGCGGATGGTGCAGAGATCCGGATGGCGGTCGTGGGCAAGCACGAGCGAGAAGTTCAGGCAGCCCGGCCCCTGTAGGACGCAGCCGCCCGCCGAGCACCGACGCATGATGGCCACCCTGTCATCGAGGCAATTCTTTTCATAGACTTCCTGCCGCAGGACCTGTGAGACGCCCAGCACAACAAACGGCACCCCGCTTTCCCAGACGCGCAACGTCTCCTCGCCGCGGCCGTTTTCGGCCATTTCGAGCAGGATTTCGTCGTACGCCAGGTTTTCCTCGGGCCGGGTGAAAGAGTAGTCGAGAAATCGCATCAGTCGGATAATGCCTTCATGCCAATAGTTGGTCAGTGTGCCATTTTTTGGTTCGCCGAAAAGCGGGCCGAAAAGCGGGGACAGGCACCCTTTTTTTCAAACTGCCAAAAAAAGGGTGCCAGTCCCCGTTTTTCGGGGTCTGCAACTCGTTGTCACACCATACTTTAAATATACGTGCAATTCAACTCGCGGGCGGCCTTGACTTCGTCGAGCCGGCCCACGGGCAAGTGTTGCGGGGCCTCGTGCAGGGCCTGGGGATTTTGGCGTGCGAGCTTTGCGATTTCAAGCAGGGCGTCTGCGAACGCGTCGAGCGTCAGTTTGGACTCGGTCTCTGTGGGCTCGATCATCATGCTTTCCTTCACCGTGAGCGGGAAGTAGACGGTTGGCGCATGAAACCCTCTGTCGAGGAGCGCTTTGGCGACGTCAATGGCGTGTACATCGAGTTCGGAAGCGAAATCGGACAGGGTCAGCACGCATTCGTGCATAAAGCCGGAGGGGAATGCGGGCTTGTAGGCTTGTTTGAGGCGGGCGAGCAGATAGTTGGCATTGAGGACTGCGTGGCGCGAGACCTCGCGCAAACCATCGCCGCCCAGCGCCAGGATATACGCGTACGCCCGAAGGGCAATCATGAAGTTGCCAAAAAACGGGGCAATCCGGCCTATGGATTTTTCAGGCGTGGCCAGCTTGTAAGATGCAGGCGGGATGCCTGCGCTACGATTTGCAGAATCTACTTTGACTACACGCGGGCCGGGCAGGTAGGGGGCGAGTTTATCGCCGACGCCGACGGGGCCCGAGCCCGGGCCGCCCATACCGTGGGGTGTGGCGAAGGTTTTGTGGAGGTTGAAGTGCATGACGTCGAACCCGAGGTCGCCGGGCCGGCATTGGCCGATGATGGCGTTGAGGTTTGCGCCGTCGTAATAGAGGAGCGCGTCGGCCTGGTGAGCGAGGTCGGCGATTTTCCGGACCTCCGGCTCAAACAGGCCGTGGGTGTTCGGGCAGGTGAGCATTACGCCCGCCACATTCTCGTTGAGGACTTTGCGAAAACTGTCGAGGTGGATAGTGCCATCGGGGGCGGATGGAACCTGGAGGACTTTGAACCCGGCGATGGCGGCGCTGGCGGGGTTGGTGCCGTGAGCGGAGTCGGGGATGATGATGGTGTCTTTCCGGTGGCCTTTGTCGCGGTGGTAGGCGGCGATGAGCAGGACGCCGGTGAGTTCGCCGTGGGCGCCGGCGATGGGCTGCAGCGAGACCTCGCGCATGCCAGAAATGCCGGCGAGCAGCCGCTCAGTTTCGTAGATGACCTCGAATGCACCCTGGCAGCAGGCGTAACCGGCCGGAGTAGTTGCCAGATGCGGGTGGAGGTCGCGAAAACCGGCGTTGGCGGCGACCGCCTCGGCCATTTTCGGGTTGTACTTCATGGTGCAGGAGCCGAGGGGGTAAAAGTTGGAGTCGACCCCGAAGTTGCGTTGCGAGAGGTGGGTGAAATGCCTGACGACATCGAGTTCGCTGACTTCCGGCAACGGCGCCGGATCTCCGCGGAGCAACTCGGCGGGCAACGGCGCTTCGGGCACATCGAGCGGATCCAGCGTGACACCGCGGCGGCCAGAGCGCGTCTTCTCGAAAATCAGTTCCATTTCAATTTCCCCAGGGCGTTGGCAAAAACATCAAGCTCAGCCCGCGTCCGTTTCTCCGTCACGTCCACCAGCAAATCGTTTGGCCCTCCGGCTCCCAGTGCGGCCAGCGGCACGCCTGCGAAAAAGCCTCTGTCAAGCAATTGGGCGGCGGCGCGATCGGCCGGGCCGGGCAGGCGCACCACAAATTCGTTGAACGTTGGGCCTTTGTTGACGATCTCGATTCCGGGCGTTTCCCGCAACAGGCCTTTCAGATACTCGGCCTTGGCGTGACATTGCGCGGCGACTTCGCGTAGCCCTTCTTTGCCCAGCAGGCACAGGTAGATGAGCGCGCGCAACGCGCAAAGCGCTTCGTTCGAGCAGATGTTCGACATGGCGCGTTCGCGCCGGATGTGCTGCTCGCGCGCCTGCAGCGTCAGGACGAACCCGCGGCGGCCCTGCCCATCCTGCGTTTGCGCGACAAGGCGGCCGGGCATCTTGCGCATGTGGGCGCGGCGCGTGGCCATGATGCCGAGGTAAGGTCCCCCAAACCCGGGCGACATGCCGAGCGACTGGCCTTCGGCGATGGCGATGTCGGCGCCCATCAGGCCGGGCGTCTTCAGGAGGCCGAGCGAAATCGGGTAAAACGAGACCGCCAGCAGGGCGCCCGTGGCGTGGCAGGCTTCCGCTGCACGGGAGAAGTCGGCGATGTCGCCGTGGAACGACGGGTTCTGGGCGATAAGACAAGCGGCGCCGTCCAACTGTGATTCAAATCCTTCAGTGGGCACATCGAGAATATTGAAGTTCAGGTTGGCGGTGTGCGTCAGCAGCATCCGTTTGTAAACGGGGTTCAAGGAGGGGAGGCAGAGGATTTTGGTTCGCTTGGTGAGCCGGGCGGACATGGTGGCGGCCTCGAACACGGCCGTGCCGCCATCGTAAAGCGATGCGTTGGCCACCTCCATAGACGTCAGGCGGCAAATGGCGGACTGGTACTCGTAGATTGACTGGAGGGTGCCCTGGGCGGCCTCGGGCTGATAAGGCGTGTAGGCGGTATAGAACTCGCTGCGGGAGGATAGCGCGTCGACGGCGGCAGGGATGAAATGGTCGTACACACCGCCCCCCATGAAGCAGATGTTGCCGGGGCAGTTTTTGGCGGCCAGCGCGTCGAGCCGGGCCCGCACGGACATCTCGGACATCCCCGGGGGCAGGTCCCACCCGGCAAGCCGCAATTCCGGCGGGATCGTGGTGAAGAGATCGTCGATGGAACTGACGCCGACGGCGGCGAGCATCTCTTTTTGCTCATCAGCGGTGGTGGGAATCCAGGTCATTTATTGCTCCTTGAGGTAACTTTCATATTCGGAGGCGCTCATGAGGGCATCGAACTCGGCGCGCTCGATGTCCTCGAGTTTGAAAAACCAGCCGTCCTCGTAGGGGCTCTTGTTGACGATCTCGGGCTGATCGAGGAGCCGCTGGTTGATCTGCGCCACGCGCCCGCCAACCGGCGCGTAGACCTCGCTGGCCGCTTTCACGGATTCGATGGACGCCACGTCGTCGTCCTGGGCGACATCCAACCCGACTTCGGGCAGTTCGATGTAGGTGATATCGCCGAGCTGTTCGACGGCGTAGTCCGTGATGCCGACGACAAACACCACGCCGTCGTCGCGGATCCACTCATGGTTCTGGGAGTACTTCAGATGCTGCGGGTTCATAAAAAGGCTCCTTGATTTCTGACGGCAGGGCCGTTTTCCCCAGTGCGAATCTAACCCTTGAACGATCCATTCTTATAGAACGGGAATTCTTCAGTCACTATTTCCATATCTTTCGGGCCGGCGGTGAGGCGTGTTCCGGGCATGGACAACTCGACCGGAATGTAAGCCATCCCGATTCCATAACCGACGCTGGGCCCGTAGCTGCCGCTGGTCACCACCCCCACGGGGCGGCCTTCGTGAAACACCTCGTAACCCGGGCGCGGGGCCCGGCGGTCCATTGAACGGATGCCGGTTCGCACCTTGTACCGGCCGAGTTCGCGCTGCATCACGAGGAATTCCTTGGCGTGGAATTCGCTGTTCCAATCGATAAACCGTCCCATCCCGGCTTCGAGCGTGGTGTGTGATTCGTCGACGTCCTGGCCGTACAGGGTGTAGCCCATTTCGAGCCGGAGCGTGTCTCGCGCGCCAAGCCCTGCCGGCTCGACCGCCGGGTGCGCGGTGACCTCGCGCCAAAACGGCGCCGCCAGCGCGTTTGGGAGAAAGACTTCGTAGCCCAGTTCGCCCGTATACCCCGTGCGCGACACCAGCATCTCCGAACCTTGCCACTGCGTCCTGCAGCAGGTGAAATACTTGAGGGGCTCGATGTCGCGCAGGCCAAGGTCCAACAGGACGCGCCGCGACAGCGGCCCCTGGACGTCGATCTTTGCGGTGCCGGCCGTGACGTCGGTGGCGAGGCAAACGCGGTAGAGGATTCGGGCGACTTTTTCGTAGGGGCCGGCGTTGGTGACCACGAACAACTCGTCTTCGCTGAGTTTCATGGCGATGACGTCGTCGATGATGCCGCCGCAGGTGTCGAGGATGCTCGAATACCGGCACCGGCCCACTTTGAGGCAGATCATGTCGTTGAACACCATCGCCTCGAGTGACCGTATGGCCTTGGGACCCTTGAGTCGGAACTCGCCCATGTGGCAGCAATCAAACACGGAACATTTGGATCGAGTGTGATGGTGCTCCTCGAGGATACCCTTGAACTGGACGGGCAACATCCATCCGTGGAACTCGGTCATTTTGGCGCCGCGCAGGATGTGTTCGTCGTAGAGAGGGGTTCTTTTGACGTTTCGTGCTTCCAGGACGGCTTTCATAGCCACCTCCTTGCCGGAGGCGATGACGCCTCCGACCTCGCGCGCCCCGCATCGCGCCGACCCGGAAGCCGGCTCATGCTTGGCGCACAGCTACCCGGCGCGCATCAGCGCGCCAGGCGCCCAGGCGAGCGGCAATCCTGGAACCCGCCGCTTCCTCGTGGTTCGTTCCACGCAAGTCGCCAGTCACGGCGGGAACATTCAACAGCGAGAATGTGCCACACCGGGGAGGGCCACGTCAAGCCGCCGCGTAACGCGGATGCAAAAATCGGGGACAGTTGGCCATGAGGCTTTGCCTCCCCCGTAAACGATGAAAACAAACTGCCAAAAAAGTAGGTCCCATCTCCGAATGGGACGGGCACGGGGCGTTGTCCAGTCCGAATCGGAATTCGGACCTACGCTGTCTGCATCAGTTGGAATTTTCAGAGCAGACACGCTTTTCCAACCGCCTACGGGCCGAAAATGCGCCTCCAAACTGCCGGAGGCGTGGTCAGTCCCCGTTTTTTGCTAAGCGGGCGGGTTAATGTTCCCGGTGTTGTTATAGTCGAGGACTTCGTCGTACTTGTACTCGAGTTCGATACGCGCCTGGCGGAGCAAGGATTCAGATTCGCCGCCCGCGTGATATTTGCGCTCGCACACGACGCGCTTGATGCCGCTGTTGATCAGGAGCATGGCGCACGTGCGGCACGGCGTCATCTGCAGGTAAATGGTGGCGCCGTCAATCGATACGCCCAGTTTGGCAGCCTGGCAGATGGCGTTCTGCTCGGCGTGAACGGTGCGCATGCAATGCGAGGTATGGATACCGTCCTCGTGCACGAGTTGTTTCATTTGGTGGCCGACCTCGTCGCAGTGGGGCAGGCCGGCGGGCGCCCCAGCGTAGCCGGTTACCAACAATTGTTTGTTGCGGGCGATGACGCATCCGATCCGGCCGCGGTCGCAGGTGGACCGCTTGGCGATGGCGCGCGCCACCTCGAGAAAATAATCGTCCCAGGAAGGTCTCTGATACTCGGTCGCCATAGTCGCCGATCCCCTGTATTACCGTGTGATTCTATACGACGTGAGACAATTGGGACAATTGAGACGATTGGGACCTCTGAAACTCCCGATTGGCTGTCCTTTGCACGCCTTATCACCTCCAGAAAAGGTAACTAGAACTGGTCGGACGGGTGTTTCATGGGCTCCCAAGTGAGTACGATGGCGGGTTCTTGATGTTTTCTCGCCACCAACTCGTCGCCTTCGTACAGTTCGATGTACTCGGTGGAATTATCGTAAGTGAGGATGCCGGGCCCGCGTGTGATCAGGATGCGCACGGCCGAATCCTCCGGGACGATCACGTGGTTGGTATGTTCGGAAGTCGATTTGAACGCCACGCCGATCCCGGAGTGAAAAAACCCCCGCGTGATATGGTTGAAATAGGCGGTGCTGCCGAACGGCGTGCTGATTACAAACCCATCGCCCAAGATTTCGATGCCGGACTTGTAGGTATCCTCGTCGATCCACATTCTAAACCGCAATGCCGAGTTGATCCGCGCCATATGGACATTGATCTCGTTCATGGCGGTGAGCACGGAGGCGGGTCCGGGCTGGTCGGCGCGCAGGACCACACATTCCAGCTTGGCGTACAACGTTTCGACCAGTTCGCCCCTGGCGAGCCGCTCGATGACGGCGGCGGGGGGATGCTCGATGCACCGGTTTCCCCGCCGGCTGTTTCGGATGGGCGCCTTGGGGACGCCGGGCCACTGGCGTTCGGCGGCCAGCAGCGTGCCGTCGCCGCCGTAGCAGACAACGACGTCGGGGTCTTTCAGTACGAGTTCGAGTTGCGGGTATTTCTGGAACTCGTCTCGAATGTCGGTCGCGCGCGCGCCAAACAACAAAACTCTCATGAACCTTTCCTAAGTGGGCCACTTCATAAGTTCGCTAATGTATTCATGCCTCAAAAAGCGGGGACAGACACGATTTTCAAACCGCCTGCGGGCCGAAAATCGAGTCGGTCCCCACTTTTTGCTTTGTGTATTATACGTTGCCATATTTACGGATCTGTGTACCTAGCGTTCATAGCGCCAACAGAATAGCGTCGGGCTGTGAACCGGCCGGTGGTTTAAACGTTGCCGGTTGCCAGATCGTGTTCGACGTAATTGACGACGGCGGAGTGGTCGTCGTCGGAGATCTTGGTATAGAGGATGGCGACCTTGAACCGGTCGTCGCCTTTTTCATCGGGATCGCACCTGACAACGATGCCTTCGCACTCGATCCGTTTTGTCTCCGGCCGGGGGATCTCGAGGACGATACTCATGCGCGTCATGACGGGGATCGGTTTGACGGTGTGGCACAGAATGCCGTTGCCGCTGACGTTGTCGATGTGATTCAGGACGCCCGGCCCGGCTTCGTCCATGACGGCTGGAAATCCGCGCCGGCTCCGCGGATAGCGTCGCCGCTCTTCTCCCTCGTAGTGCATAAAAAATCCTTTCAACCCAGTGGAGTGGTGTGCTTATGGTACCGCACGGGGCCGATTAACGCAACGGAGAAGAGGCCGGGTCGATCTCCTGCTCGACCGCAGCCTCTAACCGGCAGACTTTGGCGTTAAACCCCTCCACCGCCGCCACACGGTCGCGCGGGAGCGCGACCCCACCGCGGTGCTGGTGATGCGGCAGGCTTCAGCCGTAGTACTCGTCAAAATACTTATGGGCGGCGAGGACGGCGTGGCGCATCATGTCTTCGGCTTTCGCAGTCTGGCGCGCGGCCAGGAGGGCCATCAGCGCGTTGACGTCAATCTCGGCGGCGGATTTGGCGCAGGCTTCCCAGCTCAACACGCTGCGCACGACTCTGTCGACGGCCTGGTCGGCGTTGTCGTAGGGGCGCGGCTGCATGTCGTGGCCTTTCCACCGCGCGTAGCCGGCTTCCTGCACGAGGCCCGCGATGGCGACGTTGAACCCGTTGACGCGGCATCCGTGGTCGATGTCGAACTTGCCGGGCCCGCCGAGGATGATGCCGTCGTTGTACCCCTGGCTGTTGAGGTGCATGTGCATGACGGCGCCGTTGTCGATTTCCTCGACGGTGTCGTACACGTGGTCAAGGCCGATCATTTCGGAATGGCCGAATTCTTTGTTGACTCCCTTGTTTGTCCGCGGCACCTTAAATTCTTCCTCGAGTTTCCGCCAAAACAGGATGGCGCTGGCGACGGTCGGGATAAGCATGGCGGGGTGGCCTTCATTTGGTTTGGGCTCGAATGCGAACCGCAGCAGGCCGCCCTTTTTCGCCTCGTATTTGCAGAGGCCCGCGACGCTTTCCTTTAGGTTCTGGTACATCCTTCGTATGCCGACGGTTGCGATATCGTAGCCGTACGACCCGTTCCAAAGCACGTAGGCCGGCGCCAACTGCTCGTCGGGATGCCAGGCTTTCCTCAGCGGCCCGTAGGCGACGTCGACAGCGCGCGTGCCCAGACCTTCGGCGGCTTTGCGCTCGCTCGGGTCGAGCGAACTGATGCCGCCGTAGGCAAAATGGCTGTGTGCGCCGGGCGTAATCAGCGCCAAGTGAAGGCCCGTGGACACCATGGCGTCGGCGATTTCAGGTGCGGTCTTCTCATTGACCTCCGCGTCGTAATGCACCTCGATGCCCAGCTTGACGTGTTTGGGCATCCGCGGCACAACCTTTTCCGCGGTCAGCCGGATCATGTCGGCGGTCGAAAACATGCCCCCAAACTCCGGCCTGATGTTGCTGGGCACAAACCCGCCTTTGCCGGCGTTGAACGTCCAGCGGCAAATGCTGTGATAAGAAAGATTCTGGTTGCTCATCCCTGTTCCTCTTTTCTTCGACACTTAGTACTCTTGTTCGTAAATTCGGTCAGCTATTCATGGCGCGAAAAGCAGGGACAGACACGATTTTCAAACTGCCGGGGGCGCGTCAGTCCCTGTTTTTCGCTTTGTCTATCGTACGTTCCCGTATTTGTGAATCCGTCTACTTAGTTCTGAGGTTCAATAATCACCTTGAGCGAATCGCCGGCGCCGGCGACAAGCTGGAAACCTTTTTGCGTCTCGGCCAGCGGGAGCCGGTGCGTGATCATATTGCTCACCGGCAGCCGCCGCGCCGCCAGCAGTTCATTGGCCACCTGCGCTTCGTAGGGGCTGTTGGCGTACGACGGCAACACGGTAATTCCGTTGCGCCAGAACTCGTTGAGCGGTATCGGCAGCTCGACGCCGGGATCGGTCGTGGCAAAACACAGGATTGTCCCGGCCCGGTCAACGGATTTCAGCGCCTGTTGAAACGCGGTCAGCGCACCGGTACACACGATCACCAGATCCGCCGGGCGACCCCCGTTGGCTTCGCGGACCCGCGCCGGCACGTCATCCCGCGCATTGATGGTGGCGTCCGCCCCGAACTCACCGGCCTTTGACAGTCTGTAGGGGCTGATGTCGGTGGCGATGATGCGGCCGGCGCCCGTGGCACGCGCCAGCATGATGTGAAGCAGACCGCTGATGCCGCTGCCCATCACGACAACCGCCTGGCCGGGCTTGAAACGGGCCAGGCGCTGGCCGCGGATCACGCAGGCCAGCGGCTCGACGAACGCGCCCTCCTCGTACGACACGGTCTCCGGCAGTACGAACGTGCCGCGGTCCACGTTGATGGCGGGGATGCGCACAAACTCGGCAAATCCCCCCGGATCGAAATTCGTGGTGTGAAGCGTCCGGCAGACGGTGTGGTTGCCGTTGAGGCAATACCAGCACGTATTACACGGGACATGATGCGACACAAACACCCGCTGGCCCGGCCGGAACCGCGTCACCCGCTCGCCCGCCTCGGCGATCTCGCCGGCGATCTCGTGCCCCAGCACGATGGGCGCTTTCTTGATGCGGTACCACTCGAGCACGTCGCTGCCGCAGATGCCGCTGGCGATGATCTTGACGAGCAATTCGTCCGGCGCGATTTTGGGCACGGGCATCTGCTCGAGCCGCACGTCGCTGTTGCGGTAATACATGGCCACCCGCATTGGTCAGGCCTCCTGTGTGGCCTTTACAACGTGGTACCCGTGCTTGATCAGCCAGTGGTGGAAATCGTACGTGGTGTGAAGGCACCGCGACGAGCAAATGGCCCGGATTTCCTCATAGTCGGGCGTCTCCGGCGCGGTCTTGTCCAACAGCACTTGCACGGGGCATCGCACATCCTTGCAATACGCCCGCCGCTCGTAGTCCATAAATCCAGGAATCGCCATTTTCGTTTCTCCTTTGATTTCCTTACGCTATCACAAACCGCCGTATCGAAAAAAGCATTAAACTCTCTCTTTTTATTCATCATTTATCATTCATTTATTCATTTATTCATCATTACGTTGTATGCCGCCGCCGGCCTTCGCTATAATCGACGCAGCTTAAACAAGGGCTGTCAATGGGCATACTGAGCCGATACGTGCTGCGCCAGATCGCCGTGCCGTCGCTGCTGGCGGTTGCGGTGGTCGCTATTCTGGGCGTAGCCAACGAAATCCAGGAAGAACAACGCGATACGATCCTGCCGCTGGCCCAGATGACGATGGGCGACCTGGGCCGGCTGGTGATGTATTTTTTGCCGGCGCTGGTCGGGTACCTCATCCCGATCACGTATATGCTGGGTATCATGCTGGCGTTTGGCCGGTTCTCCCACGACAACGAAATCGTCGCCATGAAAGCCGCGGGCATCCCGATCAAGCGGATTGTGCTTCCAATTATCCTGGTTGGCGCGGTGCTGAGCGGTGCGTCGTTCTGGATCCAGGACCGGATCCACCCGTGGGCGGTGCGCCGGGCGGATGAGTTTATCCACGGCGAACTGCCGCTGCGCGCCACGCTCGAAGTCCTGCCGACGGGCGTTATCCAGGAGTACGGCGGCTGGCGCATCTACATCGGCAAAAAAGACCCCGCCGAAGGCACGCTCGAAAAAATCGTGATCCTCAAGCCCGAGGAAAACGGCGGGGCCTCCACCTACTACGCCGAAAGCGCAAAAATCTCCAAACAAAACGGGCGTAATATGCTGGAACTCGCAAACGTCCATTTTATCCAGTCCGGTGAAGGCAATGACATAATGCCGTTGCGGGCCGACACCACCAGCCTGCCCATACCTCAAATCAAAACCCGAATCCCCGACAGCGGCCGAAACGCTATGAACCTCCGCCAGCTCCTGTCCAATGAGACAACGCTCGCCGGCCAGATCGCCCAGACGCCGTCGGAACCCGCCAAGCTGGAGTTGCTCAAAGTGCGCCGGGACATCGCCGACCGGCTGTCGCTTCCGTTTGCGTGCCTGGCGGTAAGCCTTGCGGCGGCGCCGCTGGGCGCGAGGGCCAAACGGTCAGGCCGGTCCTATACGTTCGCGGTAGGGTTTTCGGTGCTCCTGATTTATTACGTCTTGCAGATGCTGGTGGAAGGCCACTCGCTGCAGCCGCTGTGGTTGACGGTGCTGCGCCTGTGGGTGCCCAACCTGCTGTTCTGCCTGGCGGGCCTGTTCTTCCTGTGGCGGGTGGACCGGGTATGACGATTCTTGACCGGTACCTGGGAGCGCGCCTGCTGGCGACGCTTTTCAAGGTCATGGTGTCGCTGGTTCTCCTGTTTATCCTGATCGACCTGCTCACGCACCGCCGTGGCGAGATCGCGCGGCATGACATCCCCTGGGCGGTCGTGCTCCGGTATTATGCCGCCTACACGCCCACGATCCTCTACGAGCACCAGGTTGCCGCGTTTTCGATGCTGGTTGCGGCCCTGTTGGTGCTCGGCGGCGCGGCTCAAAACAACGAAGTCACCGCGGCACTGGCCGGCGGAATTGGCCTGCGCCGGCTGGTGCTCGTGCCGATTCTGATTTCCGTGGCGCTCGCCGTCGGCGTGTTTATCATGCAGGAAAGCTTCGGCGCCGCCGCCCGGCGCCAGGCCGACAACATCGAAGCGCGATATTTCTCGAGGGACGGCGCAATCCGCGCCGGGATCAGTTGGCCTGACCTTGCCGGAGACTGGACCTGCCACATCATGAAGTTCAACAGGACCGCGCTCACCGGCGAAAACGTATCGATGCACTCGATCCGGGACGACGCGGTCGAACTGATACAGGCACGCCGGATTTTCTGGGACCCGGCCTCCGCAAAATGGATGCTCGAAGACGGCCGGTGGTTTACGTTTTTCCCCAACAAAAACTGGGATTACGTGGTTCCGCGGATTACGCGCAGGCCCGCGCCCATCGTCGAGACCCCGGAAGAACTGTTCGCCCTTGAACAACCCCCGGAAACCAGGACCGTCGGCCAATTAAGGGAGGATATTCAGCGGGCGGCCAGCCACGGCATGCCCGTTCAAGGCCACTGGACCGATTTTTATGCAAAGTTTTCCCAGCCCGCGCTGGCGTTTGTGATGATTTTCCTGGCGATCCCGTTTGCGATGCGGCTGCGCCGCGGCGGGCTCGCCATCGGGTTTGGCGTCAGCATAGCCATCGCCCTGGCGTACCTCCTGTTGTTCCGCATGGGCATGGCCCTCGGCCACGTCGAACGGATGCCCGCCCCACTCGCCGCGTGGCTCGCCACCGCCGTGTTCCTGGTCGCCGGCATCGAGATGTTCCGCAGGACGCCCACGTGAGCGGTCTGGTGAGGATTGGGGGTAACAAACGTCAGACGAAGAAGGGGTTGAACTGTCTTTCGATGGCGATAGTAGATGCGGGGCCGTGCCCGGGGTGAATTTCGCAATCGGCGGGCAGGGTGAAAATATGCTGGCGGATGGCTTCAATCTGCTGGCGAGCGGCGTCGGATGAACTGGTTCCGCCGACGGAGCCGGAAAACAGGGCGTCGCCCGTGAAAACGACTCCGGGAAGTGTGAGGCTCAGGCTGTCAAACGTGTGGCCGGGGGTGGCGAGGACGGTACCTTTAATCTCGCCGACGGCGATCTCGTGGCCGTGGACAACGCGCCGGCCGGCGGTTCTTCCGGCGTTCCCGGATCCGGACCAGACTTTGACCCGGTATTGTCTCATGAGATCGGTTAGGCCGCTGGTATGATCGTAGTGGTCGTGCGTGATGAACACGCCGCCGAGGTTGAGGTTGTTTTCTTCAATGAAGTCGTGGATTCGGCTGTCGAAATCGCCGGCGTCGACGAGGATGGCATCGCGGGTCGTTTCGGAGGCGACGAGGTAGCAGTTGGACTCGTTGATGTCGAGCAGAAACGCTTGAAAGATCATCGTTTCATTCCCTGCATATTTGCGCTCTCGAAATTGGCGGTTCCGTGTGCGGCGGTAAAATCGGTGTCGGACAGGTTGGCGCGGCGGAAGATGGTCCTCTCGATGGTAGAGCCGCGGAACGAGGAAGCGCGCAAGTCGGCGTTGCCCGGCCGCGCATAATAAAGGTCGGCCTGCGAGAAGTCGGCGCCATGGGCTTTGGCGCCGACGAGGTTGGAGCGCCTGAGATCGGCGCCGGTGAAATCCGCGCCGGACGCGTCGGCCCCGCCGAGGACGGCGAGTTCGAGGTTGGCCTTCCGCAGTTTGGCGTGCGTAAGATTGGCGCCGTCGAGAAACGCGCGGCGGAAATCGGCCCCGGAGAGGTTGCAGCCGGATAGGTTTGCGCCGGAAAGCCTGGCACGGACGCAATTGGCGTTGGACAGGTCGCGGCCGGACAAGTCGATCTCGGCCAGCCAGGCGTCGACCAAGGCGCTGAGGTTCAGCGACTGAATGAACTGGTCTTTATTTTTAAGGTGAGTCCAGCAATAGGGAGAGCCGGAGAGGGCGAATTTTTCGCACCGGCCCGCGCTGCACGGTACAGGCTCATAATGAGAACTGGACACAGAACCGTCTCCCCAGCCAACCGCCAAAATGGCATCCGTTAGGCTAGATTGTATCAGCCGGCCGTCGCTCCCACAATCCGTCCGTGGCAACACGTTATTGCTTCGTTTTATGCCTCTCCGGTAATATCGTGGTTTCGTAGTGAGAGATCGGGCCCGGGCGGCAAAAACTGGAGTAAATGGCGTGGAAAAGACAGGGAAAATCATTGATGGTGCGAAGATTTCGGAGGAAATCAGGCAAGGCCTGCGGCGAGAGGTCGAAGCGCTGGCAAGTCGCGGGGTAACGCCGGGCCTGGCAGTGGTACTCGTGGGAGAAGACCCCGCAAGCCAGGTGTACGTCCGGCGCAAGAATAAGAGCTGCGTAGACCTCGGCCTGGCGTCGTTCTCGCACGAACTGCCGGCGGATTGCACGCAGGACCGCCTGCTGGGATTGATAGCGGAACTGAACGCGGACAGCCGGGTCCACGGGATACTCGTCCAGTTGCCGCTGCCCAAACAGATTGACGAGCACAAGGTGCTGCTGGCCATCGACCCGGACAAGGACGTGGACGGGTTCCACCCGGTGAACGTGGGCAAAATGCTAAGCGGCGAGCCGGGTTTCCTGCCGTGTACGCCGGCGGGTTGCCAGCAACTGCTGATCCGGAGCGGCTACAACCCCGACGGCAAGCACGTGGTCATTGTCGGTCGCTCGAATATCGTTGGAAAACCGCTGGCGGCCATCCTGATGCAGAAAGCGCCAGGGGCGAACGCGACCGTGACGATTTGCCACTCGCGCACCCGGGACCTGCCGTCGATTACGCGGCAGGGAGAGATCCTGATCGCGGCGATCGGTGTGCCGCGGTTTATCAAAGCCGACATGGTGAAGGAAGGGGCCGTGGTGATCGACGTGGGCGTGAACCGGGTGGCGGACGCCACGGCGAAAGCGGGGTACCGTCTGGTGGGAGACGTGGATTTCGAGGAGGTCAAAGCCAAGGTTGAAGCCATTACGCCGGTGCCGGGCGGCGTGGGGCCGATGACGATCGTCATGCTGATGAAAAATACGGTCCAATCGGCGCGGAGAACATTAGAAGAAGCCTGACCACAAGCCAAAAGTGGGACACCCCCCACAACGCGCGCTGGGAAGCGCGGCCAGGGGGCGTCCCAGCGTGATCGTCATGCTGATGAAGGGACAACGGGCAAGGCTTTTGCCCATTCTTCCTCCGGACTCCGGTCTCCAGACTCCAGACTTCTTCAGGCGTTTGAGGCGATGCCGATGGTTTGTGCGAACCGGTGGAAGAACCCTGCGCGGGCCTCTTTGTTTTCGGGCTTCTGCTGGATGAGTCTTGTGGCGAGATCGTTGACGCACTTGGTGGCGGGCGCGTTGGGGAATCGCAGGGTGAACGGTTGGGTCTGCATGACGCCCTGGGCGACGTGCGGGTCTCGCAGGATGTGGCCGAGGTACGACAGGCGCAGGCCGAGATATTGCTGGGCGACGCGGGTGAGATTGGTGGTTACGGCGAGTGCCTGCTGCGAACTCGCCACCATGTTTACGATCAGCCGGAACACGGCGTCTTCGCGAACGGCCTGAATGGTTTTTATGGTGGCGTAGGCGTCGACGATGGCGGAGGGCTCGGGTGTGGTTACGACGAGGACCTCATCGGCGGCGGCGGCGAATGAGATGGCGTTCTGGCCGATCCCCGCCATGGTGTCGATAATGATGAAGTCGGTCTGTTCCTGGAGGTCTTTGAGGCCCTTGAGGACATTTTGGCGTGCGGCTGCGGACAGGTCGGCCAGCTTGGCGAGGCCCGATGTCCCGGGGACCACTTCAATCCCGCCGGGCCCCTGCACGAGGATCTGCATGATGGTCTTCTCGCCGTCGATCACGTGCTGGAGGTTGTAGAGCGAGTTGAGGCCCATGAGGACCTCGACGTTGGCGAGGCCAAGGTCGGCGTCGAGGACGATGGCGCGTTTTTTGTGGGCAGCGAGCGCAATGGCGAGGTTGACGCTGGTGCTGGTTTTGCCGACGCCTCCTTTGCCGCTGGTGACGGCGAGCACGCGGGCCAACCGGCCGTTTTGCTTAACAAGCTCGCGTAGATTTTGCGCCTGATCCAAACGAATTTCCTCCGTCACTGACGATAAGCCTCCCGATGGTGCGTGTGCTGGCGAGTTCGATGTCGTCGGGGACATTCTGGCCGATGCTGAAATAGCCGACGGGCAGCCTGGATTCGACGGCGATGGTAAACATCGCGCCAAACCGGCGGGTTTCGTCGAGCTTGGAAAAGAGCAGCGAGTTGGGCTTGAGGCAGCCGAAATTCTCGACGGCGCTGCGTAGGTCTTCGATCTGGGTGTTTGCGCTGAGGACGAGCGTGACGTCGTCCATGGGAACGGCCTCGAGGTTGGTGCGGAGTTCCTGGATCTTGACGCTGTTGAACTGGCTGCCGCCCGCGGTGTCGATCAAGATGAGATCGTAATCGGGGAACATGTGCAACGCGCGGGCAAGTTCTTCGGGTGTGTTGGTGACCTGCATGGGCAGGCCGATGATGTTGGCATAGACGCGCAACTGTTCGGGAGCGGCCACGCGGTACGTGTCTGTTGTGACCAGCGCCACCCGGGCCCGTTCCTTGACGGCGAACATGGCGGCCAGCTTGGCGAGGTTGGTGGTTTTTCCCACGCCGGTCGCGCCGACCAGGGCAACAACCCGCCGCTGGCCGCGCGTCAGTTTGATGCCGCCCGTGACGGACAGGCGTTTTTGCATCTCGACCTTGAGCCGTTCCTGAAACACGCGCGGGTTCCTGATGATGTTCATGTCGCTGCCGGCAATAGCCGATGAGAGAAGGGTTGCGGCAAGGGTGCGGCATACGCCGCTCTCGACCATCAATCGGTACCAGGAAATGAATTCGGCCGGCAGGTCGGATCCGGGGCTCTCCGCCATGAGCACCTGGATCATTTCGCGCATTTCATGGA
>JAPLKX010000715.1 GCA_026387845.1 Candidatus Hydrogenedentota bacterium
GGTCACTTCCGCGACAGCCGAAAGGTCTTTGGCCACGGGCTTTGAGAAACCCGCGGCCCCGTTGCTGCCGGTAATTTTCATCAATGGTCGCAACTTGGGTGAAAGCCCCGGCAGTTCCACAAGTTCCCAGGATTTGAGCGTAACCGTCTCGGGAACCTCGACAGCGGCGAGCACCCGGCCCAGGAGGCTCGACCCTGACAACAACTCCGCCAGCGAGATGCCGGCCGTGGTCCCACAGACTTTCAAGAACTCAGAACGATTCATGGTGATCCCTTGTGCTTCGGCAATTGTTCAATCGTTACCAGTGTCTTCAAGTGATTCTCCTATTTGTTGCCAGACCGAGTATGGGCCAGTGCCCAGCCCGTGCGCGTGGAACGCGATGCCGTTGGCTCGGCACCACTCGATGTATTTGTCACTGCCGGCAAAGTCATACTTGCCTTCGCCCAGCCATGTGTGGCCCGGGAAAACTTCCCAACCGGCGGTCATGATGGTGAACTGGTCTTTTGCAATGGCAGCCCCTGGATCGAAACAGTGCGGGCCGGACTTGCCCACCTTCTTCCAGTTCTCGTAAAGGTTGGGAAAGTTGGCGATGATGATCACCTCGTCGCCTGGGTCGACGATCGCCAGCACGGCATTCATGAAGGCCATGTTGCCGCCAGCGGTGACCACCAACGCCCGGTCTGGCCCTACCTCCACGCAGTTCTCCTCTCGAAGCTTCTTCTGGATTTGGGCGCGCAATTCCGGAACGCCATGAACGGCCTGGTACTTATGGTTCTGTGGGTTGGCGAGGAAGTCGCGGATCCGCTCGATGGCCTGCGGCGGTGGGCCATAGCCGACCACTCCTTGGCCCAGGGAAATCGTTCCCGGAGTGTCGCGGATCAGGTCGGCAACCAGCGGAATGGCGGGGGCTTGGACCGCCAACATCCGTCGGTTGCCTTCGATCGCGTGAGTCTTTCGCAGCATGGTGGTTCCCGTCGATGCGCAGGGTATGCCCCTATATTCCGTCTCCCAGCGTAACAGGCAAAGACCACCCCGTCATTGCGCTTTTGTCTCTATTTGCTTACGTCTTTGTCGCGGGGGGTGCGACGCCGGCCTGTGGGCCGGTCTAGCCTGGTTCCTATCGAGGCACGAGCGTTAGCACGGAACTTGCCCGGCGTTTGGCCGAGCTTGGCTTTGAACAAGTAGCAGAAGTGCTCTGGGCTGGCAAAGCCGACGCGCCTTGCGACCTCAGTCAAGGTCAAGTCGGTTTCGACGAGCAGACGCCGCGACTGTTCCAATCGAACCCGCAGAATCTCGGCCTTCGGCGACCGCCCCAACGCGGCGCGAAAACGTCGATGCAGGGTGGCCCGCGAAAGATGCACGACTTTCAGAAGATCCGCAATGCTGATTTCCCCGCAGGCGTGATCGCGGATGTGGCGCAGCGCCATAGCCACTTGCCGATCCTCGACCGCGACGACCTCCGTCGATCGCCGCCGGGCGCTGCCGAAGTTATCCAGGCAGTATTGAATGTAGAGCGACCAGAACAGATGGGGGCGTCCAAGGATCGTGGGGTTCTTGCCCGCACCAGACAACTCAACGACGAGAAGTCCGTTTTCGTTCAGCCCGAACAGCGGGAAATCCCGGGCAATCGAGTTGAAGGTGATCGAACCGTATTTGGCGTTCCAACACACCGCTTCGGCATTCTCGTCTGCTTCTCCGGTCAGCCCCTTCCAGGACACACCAGATTTTTTCACTCCGCGGGGATTCTTGAGAATGACTCCGGGTATGGTCATCCGAACGTTCTCATTAAATCCCACCAATAGGAGCTCCCCGTCTTTAAGGATGAACCCCGAACAAGCCTGCAACGGAGACGCCCCCGCCAGCGACCAGCACAGCCCGCAAAAATACGAGCCCGCCCGCAAACACTCTCTGCATCTTTCCATGTTTGCTTCTCATGCTAATTGCCTTTTGGGAACCCCCGGTAACTTTCTTTCGGAACCACTTTGTGGTTTGTGGTTCAGTTCTTGATGTGTTGGTTGTCATGGTATTTCCTTGGTTGCCTATCTCGTCGTTGTTCGGTAGTTTGCCAATGTGTCTTGAACGGCGAAGAACGCCGGCTTGGCACGGCCCTGCGCGTCGAAGAGACAGGACTTCGACTTCGGGTTGTCGTCCAGCACGCCCCAGAGCTTGATGCCTTTCATGCCGGGGTTCTCAAGGCAGACATCAAACACGAGCCGGTAGATCTCCGCCTGCCGCTTGAGTTCAGCTTCCAACGGATTCTCGGGATTTACGTCCACGCTCATCTCGGTGATCCAGACATCGAGGCCGAGGTCGGTAAACCGTTTGATGTTCTTTCTCATGCTGTCGAAGTATTCGTCGTCGGTGAGATTGTGCTGAACCTTCTCTTTATGGACGCGCCTGCACACGGTGTTGATGTGCATCTGGAAGCCGATACCGTGCAGCGGCAGTTTCTTCGCGAGCAACAGCTTCGCCAAGGCGAGCATCGTGTCACTCTTCGGACAGACGATCTCGTTGTTGAAGTCGAGCAGAACCAGCTTCGCCTGCGGATCGGCTTCGTGCGCGATGGTGAGTGTCTTCACATACCAGTCGTAGCCGCGCTCGGGGTCACGCGGATCCATGTTGTATGCCTTCCAATAGCCCCTCGAACCGGTCTTGGGATTCCAAAACATCCACCCGTCGGACTGGTAGGGTACGCTGAGATGCTCGTTGCAAACGTCCCAAAAATACACGCGGCCTTTGAAGTGGCCGACGGTGTCGCGGACGTATTGCTCATAGACTTTTCGCA
>JAPLKX010000542.1 GCA_026387845.1 Candidatus Hydrogenedentota bacterium
GCGATCGGGCCGCCTGGGAATTGGAACATCGGCACGGACGTTGACGGCGCGGGCCGGAGGACGGTGCCTACGATTCGGCGTCTGGGGCCGTGGCGGGTGCGGTAGCTTGTTTTGCGGTTTGGATGAACCAGATGTTGCGGGCGTAGATGAGGATGGTGGCGGCGGTGCCAGCGGCGAAGATCCAGTTGTGGCGCTGCACGAAGCTGGCCGCATACAGGAGGCCGGCGACCATGCTCAAATACCAAAACACGGGTGGGACGATGCTTTTTTTACGGAGTTCTGTAACGAGCCATTGAATGGCGAAGCGCGCGAAGAACATCGCCTGGCCAACTCCCCACACGCCCAGCCAAAACCAGTTGCGCCCCGCTTCCTCCGCCGTCATTTCCTGCGTGGCGTCATATTCCCGCAGCCACGTCAACACCATGAAATAGGTCGCCACGGCCACGAGCGCGACGGCGAACGCGTGGGCGCCGATGTTGAGGGCTTTGGTGAGCTTGCCGCGCTCGCGCCAGATGTGGACGAGGTTGCGGATGTAGATGAAGATGTTGAAACACAGGCCGAACGCGGCGCCCGGCGAGTTGAGGTGAACGGCATAGATAAACTGCATCACGCTGCCGCACGCGCTCATGTACCAGAACGCAACCGGCATCACCGACTGTTTCCGGCGTTCCGAAGCCAACCACTGCACGTAGAACCGGCCGTAGAAAATGATCGCGCCGACGGTCCCGAACACCCACCAGATTGCCATGGCCGCGGTCCAGCCGTCCTGCGGCGTCATGGGTTACTGTTCCCCTTCGACTTCGGCCGAAACCATCCGCTTTCTGAGCCAGCCCACGCCGATAAGGTCGTAGATGCCCCGCCATAGACGGTTGTTGATCCCGTATTTCGACACGCCGTGGACGCGCGGGTGGTGGGTGACCTCGCATTCGCGGATCGACAGCCCCGCCCGCCGCACCATCACCGCAAAAAAACGGTGCTGACCGTTGAACGACACAAAATGATCGACGCACCTGCGCCGGAACCCTTTCGAGCCGCAGCCCGCATCCCGGATTCCGTCGTGAAGGACCATCTCGCGGACCCGGTTCGCAATTCTGCTGGACGCGCGACGCGCCCACGAGTCGTTGCGTTTGGCCCGGTAACCGCAAACGCAGTCGCACGTCTCAAGCAACTCGAGCATTTTCGGGAAGTCGCACGGGTCGTTCTGGAGATCCCCGTCGAGCGTGAGAATGAACTCGCCCCGCGACCGCCGCATACCCGCCAAAACCGCCGCGGACTGGCCGCAGTTGCGCACCAGATGGATCGGCCGGATCCGCGGGTTTGCTCCTGCGGCTTTGGCGAGTTCAGCCCGGGTCGAATCGGTGCTGCCGTCGTTCACGAACACGCATTCGTACTCGTAGTCAGGCAGTTGGCCGAAGACGGCTTCAATCTGCTCGGCCAGCAACGGGACATTCTGCTCCTCGTTGTAAAATGGCGCCACAACCGATACCAGCGGCTTCATTTCGCCCACTCCAAAACCTCGTCAATTATACAGGACGCCCAACACCCAAAGAAAAGCCGCAGCGCCGCCCCAACCAAATCACTCGCGCCCCGCGCACCTCGTAGAACCGGCGTCCTCGCCGCTTCTTTTCCTGCAACCCCGGCCCCGCTGGAAAGGTCCCCACAGTGTCCACAGTGTCCACAGTGTCCACAATGTCCACAATGTCCACTTAGCCCATGGGCATAGCTGCAACCTAACCCTGGCAGCGGGTTCGACTTGCTCTTGACGCGCCGCAATGCTATAAGAGAGGCTCTGGGCGCGAGACTATGAGCCAAACCTCAAGGAGTCGGATATGGACACTGTACGCGGAAACGGCGTGGTCGCTGCGGCCAAAAAGGCGTTTGAAGCGGGGGAAGGCATTCTGCGGCTTGCGCCGAACTGGGTGCCTCGATCGTTCCTTCAGCCAGGCCTGCGGCTGAAATTGCATCCCAACGATTACTACGCGCTCGGCACGCACCGTGGCGGGATCGACGAGCGGTGGTTTGCGTCGACCACGCACGCCGACAACGAGGGCGCGCCGGACGACGAAGGGCTCAGCTACGCAATCGACAAGAAAAAGCGGTTCACGCTGCGTGACGCGGTCCCCGCGCTCGGGGCGGATCTGATTGGCGAAGGGATCTGGAAAAAATTCAAGCGCTGGCCCGTATACAGCAAATTTTTCGACAACATGGGACCCATTCCGCACCACCTTCACCAAAAAACTGAGCAGGTCAAGGCGCTGGGCAGAGAGGGGAAACCCGAAGCCTATTATTTCCCGCCGCAACTTAACGCCATCGGCAACAACTTCCCGCATACCTACTTCGGGCTCGAGCCCGGCACGAGGCGCGAAGACGTCCGGCAGTGCATCGAGCGGTGGAACGAAGGGGACAACGGCATCCTCGATTACGCGAAGGCGTACCGGCTGACGGCGGGTACGGGCTGGCTTGTTGGCCCGTGCATCCTCCACGCGCCGGGCTCGCTGGTGACCTACGAGCCGCAATGGGGCAGCGACGTCTTTGCCATGTACCAGTCCATCGTCGAGGGCCGGCCCACCCCGCGCGAACTGCTCGTAAAAGACGTCCCTGAAGACAAAAAGTGGGACCTGGATTATATCGTCGACCTGATTGACTGGGAGACCAACCTCGATACCCACTTCAGGGATAATCATTTCCTCGAACCAATTCCGGACGGAAATACAGCTTCGGAAGGGTACGTGGACCGGTGGGTCGTCTACGGGAAGATCGGCGGGAAACAGTATTTCTCGGCAAAAGAACTGACGGTCCAGCCGGGCGTCAAGATGACCCTGAAGGACAAGGGTGCGTCGGGCGTGATCACCATGCAGGGCCGCGGACGCATCGGCAAGATGCCCCTCGAGTGCCCCGCCATGATCCGCTACGGCGAGCTGACCGAAGACGAGGTGTTCATCAGCGCCAAGGCCGCGAATGAGGGCGTCGTGGTCGAGAACCTTGGTAAGGAATGCCCGCTGGTCCTGTTGCGGTATTTCGGACCCGAAGTCAACCCGAACGCGCCAAAGGTCGGTGCGTATAAGAAAGGATGACCATGAAGAGAATCTCCATCGGCTCGTGGGCCTATTCAATTGGACCTTATGCCAACAATCCGGTGCCGTGGGACGAGGTCGTCCGCAAGCTCGCCGAACTCAAGTTTGACGGCGTCGAGTTGGGCGGATTCGGCGTCCATCCCAATCCGGACAATCTCCCCACCAAAGAAGACCGGGCCCGGGTGAAACAGCAACTGAAATCCGCGGGACTTTCTTTTTCGGGTTTGGCGGCCAATCTGTGGGGCGAGAAGCTGATCAACTCCGACGACAACTCGCACTACCTCTCCGAATTTCGCAAGAACCTCGAGTTCTGCGTGGACATGGGCATCCCGGGCATCCGAGTGGACTGCGTCCAGCCGCCGACCATCTTCGACGAGGTTGACGAAGCTACCGCGCGGGCGCGGGTCGTGAAAACCTGGAAAGTCTGCGCGCGAGACGCCGCGGCCAAGGGCATTTACGTCACCTGGGAGTTCGAGCCGGGCTTCGCATTCAACAAGCCGTCGGACATCCTGCGGATCGTGGACGAAGTGAACGACCCCAATTTCGGCGTCCAGTTCGATACGTGCCACGCCCACATGTGCGCCGCCGTGGGCGCACGACAGCATGGAAAGAAAGAGACGCTGCCGGGCGGCGCGCTCGAGTTGGCGCGGAAACTCCGCGGAAAGATTAACCACCTCCACCTGATCGATTCGGACGGCACGCTCCACGACAATGAGACCAGCACCCACGCCCCGTTCGGCAAAGGCGTGCTCAATTTCGACGAACTCCTGCCCGAACTCAACCGGGCCGGGGTCCCGCACAACTGGTGGACGATCGACTTGTGCTTCTGGCCGGACGCCTGGGCCGTCACGGCCGACTGCAAGAAGGCTATCGATAAACTCAACACGAAATACGGCTCTTAAACGCGGAGAGAGACGCCATGGCTAAGAAAAAACTGAATGTGGGCCTTATCGGCTACGGCTTCATGGGCCGCGCCCATTCCAACGCCTACCTCAAAGTGAACCATTTCTTCGACCTCAACTACCAGCCCGTGATGAAAGCCGCCTGCGCACGAAAAGCCGACAAGGTCAAGCCGTTCGCCGACAACTGGGGCTGGCAATCCATCGAGACGGACTGGCGGCGACTGATCGACCGGAAAGACATCGACCTGATCGACATCTGCAGCCCCAACAACACACACAAAGACATCGCCATTGCCGCGGCACAGGCCGGAAAGATGGTGCTGTGCGAGAAACCCCTGGCAATGAACGCCAAGGAAGGCCTGGCGATGACCAAGGCCGTAGAGAAGGCCGGCGTACCCAACATGGTGTGGTTCAACTATCGGCGGGTCCCTGCGATCTCCCTCGCCAAGCAGCTTATCGACGAGGGCCGGATCGGGAAGGTGTTCCATTACCGCGCCAAGTACCTGCAAGACTGGACAATCAACCCCAACGTCCCGCAGGGCGGCCCCACGCTGTGGCGGCTCGACATCGACGTAGCGGGCAGCGGCGTGACCGGCGACCTGCTGGCCCACTCCATCGATACGGCCATCTGGCTGATCGGCGGCATCGATAAGGTGACCGCGATGACCGAGACGTTCGTGAAGAAGCGGCCGCTTCAGGACGACCCAAAGAAGACCAAGCCGGTCGGGATTGACGACGCCTGCGCGTTTCTGGCGCGGTTCAAAAACGGGGCGCTGGCCACATTCGAATCAACACGGTACGCCCGCGGCCGCAAAAACCAGAACACGTTCGAGGTCAACGGCGAGCTCGGCTCGATTTATTTCGACCTCGAAGACGCACACCAGCTTCAGTATTACAACCACAAGGACGACTCGCACGTCGTCGGCTGGCGGACCATCCTCGTGACGGACTCCGACCACCCCTACATGAAGCATTGGTGGGTGCCGGGGTGCGTAATCGGGTACGAGCACACGTTCATCAATGCGCTCGCTGACTTCCTCGAGGGGCTGGGAACGAAAAACCCGGCACGCCCCAATTTCCGAGACGCCCTCGAGACGCAAATGGTATGCGACACGGTCCTCAAGTCGGCAAAGACCGGCGTCTGGGAAAAAGTCTAGAGCGTTCCAATCTTGAAACGCGGCACGCTTGCTCAAGCGAAAAAAGGGGACTGACTCGCTTTTTTCGGCCCGTAGGCGGTTTGAAAAAAGGGTGTCTGTCCCCGCTTTTCGCTCCGATTTTCGCTTGGTTTATGGTTGTGAAGGAGACATGGAATGCCCCCAAAAATCGCGATGATCGGCGCGGGCAGCATCGGGTTTACACGCAAACTGGTCCAGGACATCCTGACGGTTCCGGAACTCTCCGAGGCTGAATTCGCCTTTACGGACATCAACAAGAAGAACCTCGAGATGGTGCGCCGGCTTGCGCTGCGCGACATCCGGGCAAACCGCAAACCGGCCAAGCTGACGGCAACAACCAACCGCCGAAGAGCTCTCGAGGGGGCCGGCTACGTCTTTTGCACGGTGCGCGTGGGCGGGCTCGAGGCGTTCCAGTTCGATGTCGACATCCCGCTCAAGTACGGGATCGACCAGTGCGTGGGCGACACACTCTGCGCGGGTGGCATCATGTACGGCCAGCGGGGCATACCGGTCCTGCTGGGCATTTGCAGGGACATCCGGGAGTTGGCGCCGGGCGCCGTCTTCATGAACTACGCCAACCCGATGGCGATGCTGACTTGGGCGTGCAACAAGTACGGCCGCGTGAATGCAATCGGCCTGTGCCACGGCGTCGAAGGCGGCTGCCAGCAAATAGCCGACGCACTCGGCATTCCGCGACGGGAACTCGACATCACTTGCGCCGGAATCAACCACCAGACGTGGTACGTATCCGTGAAACATCGAGGCCGGGAAATGCGCGGCAAACTGCTCGATGCGTTCGAGCGGCACCCCGTCTACAGCAAAACCGAAAAAGTGCGCATCGACATGCTCCGTCGGTTCGGCTATTACACGACGGAGAGCAACGGCCACGTGTCGGAATACGTCCCGTGGTACCGCAAACGGCCCGGCGAGATTAGGAAATGGGTCGACCTGTCCTGCTGGATCAACGGCGAGACCGGCGGTTATCTTCGCGTATGCAGGGAGGAGCGAAACTGGTTTGAGACCGATTTCCAAAAATGGCTGGACGAGCCGGCGCCAACGTACTGCCCCGAGAACAGATCGTTGGAACACGGCAGCTACATCATCGAAGCGATCGAGACCGGCCGCGTCTATCGTGGCCATTTCAACACCGTCAACCGCGGCATCATCCCAAACCTCCCGCCCGATTGCGTCATCGAGGCGCCCGGCTACGTCGACCGGACCGGGTTGAACATGCCCGTGGCCGGCGAACTGCCCCTGGCCTGTGCCGCAACCTGCAACGCCAGCGTCAGCGTCCAGCGCATGGCCGTCGAGGCCGCCATACACGGAGACCCAGACCTGCTCAAGCAGGCCATGTTGCACGACCCGCTCACCGCCGCCGTGTGTAACCCAGCTTTCATCTCTTAGGTCCCTTATGTCCATTTCGTCCCTTTCGCCCGAAGTCCCAGACCCCGTCGTGCACCCCTGCAAATTGAATTCCCAACCGTGATATAATCGGGCCGGAAGGTGTGGCTACCGACTAAACGAGGAGTTGCCGCGGTGACGTTACAAGAGATCCTTACGTATGCAGTGAAAAACGGGGCGTCGGATATCCACCTCACGGTGGGGAGCCCGCCGGCGGTGCGTGTAGACGGGTCTATCCGCTTCCTAAAGACGGATCCGCTCACCCCGAAAGACACGTTCACCTTTCTTGAAGATATTATGACGCCCGAACAGCGCGATCGGTTCATGAAAACCGGCGACGCCGACCTCGCCCACAGCATCAGCGGGCTTGGCCGGTTCAGGGTGAACTGCCTGCGCCAGCGCGGCTCCATCGGCATTGTAATGCGGCACGTGCGCGGGAAGATCCTCGATTTCAACTCGCTGAACCTGCCCGAGGCGATGAACAGGATCTGCGAGATGCGGCGCGGGCTCGTTCTGGTTACCGGAACCACCGGCAGCGGAAAATCCACGACGCTGGCGTCCATTATCGACAAAATCAACCTGACGCAGCGATGCCACATCGTCACGCTCGAGGACCCCATCGAATACCTGCACGTGAACAAGAACAGCATTATTACGCAGCGCGAGATGTCGCTCGATACTAAAGACTTCACCGTGGCGCTGAGGGCCGCAATGCGCGAAGACCCAGACGTGATCCTAATCGGCGAAATGCGCGACCAGGACACATTCTCCGCGGCCATGGCCGCCGCCGAAACCGGGCACCTGGTGTTCTCGACCCTGCACACCACCAACGCCATGATGACCGTGGACCGGATCCTGGACCTGTTCCCGTCCAACCAGCATGACCAGATCCGGTCGCAGTTGGCGCTTCAGCTGCAGGCGTGCGTGGCGCAGCGGCTGCTGCCGACCGCTGACGGCAAAGGGCGCGTGCCGGCGATCGAGGTGATGTTCTGCAACCCGGCTATTAGGAATCTGATCCGGGAAGACAACATCAAGCAGATCCCGCTGGCCATCATGAGCGGAAAAGAAGAGGGGATGCAGTCGTTCAATATGAGCCTGGTGGACCTGATCAAGCGCAAACTGATAACCACGGAAGAAGCCATGTACGCCTCGGATAACCCCGAGGAGATGAAGATGAACCTCCAGGGAATCTATCTGAGCCAGAGCCGCGGGGGCATTCTTGGGAAGAAGTAGGCTGCCGGCATTTTATTGATAAAGCCGATGTGGCGGGCGTAAACTGCGGTGTGCTCTAAAATAGACGCCCGCAAGCGCGGCTTGGAAAGTCATAACGCCATGACAGACAACAGCATAGGGCCAAACAAGCCCATCCGCCCCGGCGACGCCGGCCATCTCGGGGAAGCGGAACAAAAGGCCAGGAAAGGTTTTCTGGGCCGCCTCGGGGCTTCGTTTCAGGAAGCCGTTCAGACCAGCCGCGGGTCCGGGCAGGCCGCACCCGACCTCTCGCTCGATCAGAACACACGGGGTGCGGCGGACGATCTGGCGCTGCGCCGCGCCAAGGACTCCGCGCCCAAGCGGATGGTGATTCCCGAAGGCGTCACCATCACCGGTTCCGTTTCGAGCAACGTGGAGACCGAGATTTGCGGCCGCGTGAACGGCGACGTGACGGCCGAAGGCCGGCTGTACCTCGGGCCTACGGGGGTGGTCACGGGCAACGTGCGGGCGGGGTCGTGCAAGCTCGAGGGCCTCGTCGAAGGAAAGATGGAGTGCAGCCAGGAACTCGAACTGACACGGACGGGCCGCCTCAATTCCGACACCGCCGCCGGCAGAAAAATCACCGTGGCCGGCCAAATCTATGGGACTGTGACGACAGGGGGCGCTGTACGTATCGTCAACTCTGGTAAAATAGAGGGCAACGTACAGGCTAAACAGATCTTTATAGAAGAAGGCGCAAAGTTCAACGGGCGGTGCACCATGCGGGCTGCCGCCGAAAGACGGCCGCCGCTAAAGTAGGCGCGGTCGTCTCGCCCGCGCCGTCCAGCCCGCGGCGCCGAGAAAGAGGGCAGAGACGTGTTCTGGTACAGTTCGATGATCATCCTTGTGCCGGCGTTGCTCCTGACCATATACGCCCAGTACAAGGTTAAATCCACCTACGCCAAATACAGCAAGGTCGCCGTCCGTTCAGGAATGCGGGGGGCCGATGTGGCCAATGCCGTACTGCGCGACGCGGGGGTGTCCGTGTCGGAACTTACCCCCATCCCCGGCAACCTCACCGACCATTACGACCCGCGGCGGCGGGCACTGAGGCTGTCCGAGGGCGTGTATTACGGGGAAACCGTGGCGGCGCTCGGGGTGGCCGCACATGAAGCCGGCCACGCCATCCAGCATTCGCATTCGTACGCCCCGCTGGCTCTGCGAAACGTGATTTATCCCGTGGCGAGCATCGGAACCAACTTGGGCCAAGTGCTGTTTGTCCTGGGCTTTATCATGAGTTGGAACCAGATGCTGATGAACATCGGCATCTGGCTGTTTTCGGGGGCGGTATTTTTCACGCTGCTGACGCTTCCGGTCGAGTTCAACGCGAGCCGGCGGGCCATGGTGGCGCTGGCAAACGGCGGCTACCTCGAACCGGACGAACTCAAGGGGGCGCGGGCCGTGTTGAGCGCAGCGGCTCTGACCTATGTGGCGGCCGCCATGATGGCGGTCCTCCAACTCCTCCGAATGATCATGTTGTCACGCCGCCGGTAGCGCCATGAGCAAACATAAGCAAAAAACGGGGACTGACTCGCTTTTTCCCGGCCCGGTAGGCGGTTTGGGAAAAAGCGTGTCTGTCCCCGCTTTTTGCAGGCACAGTTTTCCAATAGCCATCGTCCTTTTGGGGGCCGTGTTTCTGGCGTGCCGTGCGCTCGCGCAGGACGAGGAACTCATGAAAGTCCGCACCACCGCCGAGGCCCCGGGAATCGGGGTCAGTTCGAGGGCCGCGGCCGTCCAGAAAGCCGAGCAGGAAATCGTGCGGAAGACCCTCAAGGCCGCGCTCGCCATGGAAGACATGACGCCCCTCAACGCGCTTATTCAGCAGCCGGGCAAGTACGTCCGGTCCACCCAGCTCATCCGCTGCGACATGACCGACGCCGCTTCCAAAGTCGAAGTGGAATGCCTCGTCAATCGAAAAAACCTCCTCAAAGACGCCGCGGCTACCCTGCTTCCCCGAATGGGCCGTCCGCCGTCCGTCCTGGTTTTGATGGCGGAGCAGTTTGGTTCGACGGGTGTGCTGGACGCGGCCCGGGCCGGCGCCGCCGAGACCGCGCTGGCGAGAGAGTTGCGCGCGGCAAAGGTAGACGTCTCAGATTCAGCGGCTGTCCGTGCAGGCGCCGATACCGATGCCCTGCTGGCCAAGATCCAGGGCACGCAAGGTTCGCCCGCGGAACTGGGGGCCCGTGCCGGCGCGCAAGCCGTCATCCTCGGTGAGGCGGTCGTGAACGAGGCGCCGATGTCGTCCACCGGCAACGTTCACACCCTCAACGCCGGCGTGACCATAAGGATCTACCGGGGTTCGGACGGATCCCTGCTCGACGCCCTGTCGCAGGAGGCCACGGTGCAAAGCGCCAATCCCGCGGAAGGCGCCGTGGGCGCAATCGACGACGCATGCGCCAAGCTCGGAAAAGAGGCCGCGCTCTACACGGTGCTGGCGGCCATCGCCCCGGTCAAGCAGGACGAACTGATTGTGACCGTGGAAGGGCCGGGCGAGCGGGACCGGTTCGACCAGATGCTGCGGCAGGCCGAGAACGCGGGCGGCGCCGGGTCCGTCGAGGAGATCTTTTACACGGCCGAGATGGCCCGGCTCAGGATAAAGTACGCCGGGAAAGTGAGCGATTTTGTCGACACAATCCTCGCCCAGGATTACGACGGGTTCACCCTCGAGCCCCGCCACGTCGTCCAGCGCGACATCCTGCTGAAAGTCAACGCCATCGGCTAAGGCCGCGGCTAGGGCAGTGGCGGCCCGGATCTTCATGCTTCGCGGCACTTCCTTACGCAGTAGCCGGCAAGAGCACGGCGCAGCCAGGCGAACCGGCCTTCCTCGATGGCGCTTCGCATGCGCTTCTCGATTTGGTCCATGCCCGGGATGAATCCGCCCGAGGACCGCACCTTCTCGAATGCCTGAAAAGCGGTCTGGGCCTCCTCTGTCAACGCCCGCACGATATCGCCGGGCGCGGTCGCCGAAAAGCTGGACAGGCCAACCTCCGGCGCAACGCCAAAACTCCGCAGCTCGTAAGGCCCCAGCGTCAGCGTCCATGTTTGTGGTGCGGCGATGGCTTCCCCGCCGGCCAGATCGCACAGCCCCTTGGGCTCCGCCCCAAACACGAGCTTGATCTCGATTGGGTAGTACTCGCGGTTGACGGCGTAAATGTACCGGCGGTTGTCAGCCACCAGGGTGCGTACCGCGACGGGGTCGGTGGTGATCCCGACGGTGTCGAATTTGCTGCGCGGCAATGCGCGATAGGCGCGGGCAAACCGGGCGATCTCGTCGGTGTGCGCCTTATCCAGGAACAGGCCGCCGCGCGTGATTCTGCATGCGTCCAGGTCCGCCATGGCCTCGGCATAGGGTTCCAGGAAATGCACCCCGGCCGGGAAAGCCGCCGTAATCCGCAATTGGGAGTCCCACCAAAACCCGTCTTTCGGGTATTCGGAGTTCAGGCGCAGGATGCCTTCGGCCGGCTTCCCATCCATGACCATGACGCTGCCCAGGTTGGGGTCTCCCGGCTCCGGTGTGAACCACACATGCTTGCCCCAGGCTTCCACCCAGCAGTTGAAAATGAAGGCGCCGGGTTTTGCGTGGCGATGCAGTGCGTCAATCGTTTCTTGATCGAGGAAATCGAAGTCGCGATACATTGTGGTCTCGGCGACGGGCAGATTGACGCCGCCCGCGGGGTTGGCTCCGTGGCCGCCGCGGTCTCGCGAGTTGCCCATGCCGCGGTCCACTTCAAGTCCGGGCTCGTCTTCGTAAAGCGTGACATCGATACCGGCGTCCCGGGCCATTTCAAGCATGTTGCTCCGCGCGAGCAACGCCAGCGCGGGGCGCGCGGAAAACCCCAGCGTATTGCAGACAAGCGTCTCGTCCCACAGGGTAACGGTGACGCGCAGGTCGGAACGCGCCTGGGCAAGTGTCTTGTGAATCGCGCCGAACAACGCCCGGATCTTTCTGCATCGCCAGGCGACCCACGCGGGACGGCACACGAACGTCAGGTATTCGTAACGTTGCGAGAACCGATCGGGGGCCTTGGGATCTACGGGCACGGCGATTCCCGTCTCTTTCTCAAACAGCCCGATGGTGTAGTCATCGTATCCGGCATGGATTGAGCCGAACCACGGCATCGCGGAGGCGAACATGTTGAACGAGATGCCCCTGAACGCGGGCCACTTGCCGTAACGCGCTCCGATCTCACCGACGAAACGAACAATCGCTTCTTGAACGGTGGGATGCACGGGATTGAACATGGGAGCCGTGTGGCCCGGCGCGGATCGCTCGCCATAGGCGTACGACGGCAGCAGATTCCACGGTTCCGACGGGCCTTTTTCCTTGACGCGCTCCGCGATGATGTTGAAATTCCGGGCGTTGTATATCGGGGTCCAGTCATTCGTGCTCGACTGGACCTGGTTGTTCCACATCATGTTGTTGAAGGTATCCGCGCCCGCCTTGATCGATTCGAGATCGATGTTCATCCTCTCGAGCAGGCTGCCCAGCCGCATCAGGGTAAGCGCCCCCTGAAACGACAGCCCTTCCGTTCCAAACCGCTCGAGCAGCCCCGCGTACCAGTCGGCCGGGTGGGTGGTCCATCGTGAGTATTGTTTGCGGTCCCCGGCTACCACCATGTCGAACCCGTCGGGCGGTTCGCAGTCGCATGGGAACTGCGGCCCGTGGTACCACGCCATCGGATACACGAGCAGGTTCTGACCCGAATGCCGGGCATATTGGATGACGTGGGCCATCCATTCAGCGTGATTCATGGCGCCTTCGCTGGCGCCGGTCCCGCACGGGTCCTCATACTGGATGCCGATCTCGCGCCGCGACCCGTCTCCCGGATCGCCTGGCACGGAGAGCGGCGGCAGGTCGTCCAACTCGAGGATCTCGATGCTCTCGACCGCCGCGGGCTCGCCTTCTCCCCACGTCATGAACGTGATGCTGCAATCCTGCCAGCGAGGCCAGAACACCTGGCGCACCTCGAGCATCCGGCCGCTGACCGGTTGCGCCCAATCCGTAAACACCCCCGTGGACAGGTCGTACGTGGTCCCGTCCATGATGCACATGTAGCGGCGCTTGTCATCCGGGTATCGAATAAGGGCCACATGGGGTTGGCCGACATGCTCGATGGGAAACCGGTATCCGAATCGGGCGAACGATTTCGCCGCCGCTTCACGGTACCTGCCCGCGCCCGACTCGACCACCTTCGTCTCGCCGTTTGCAAAGTACCTGTCCGGCCCAAACTCCTGCGTGCAGTCGATCCGGTGAAGCAGCCGCCCGTCCGTCCCGGCTCCAACGGGAGTTTCTCCTCCACGCGCGCCCATGG
>JAPLKX010000148.1 GCA_026387845.1 Candidatus Hydrogenedentota bacterium
TCGATGCCGTTTACGACATCGGCCGGATCGAGAACGTCCACTGGAATCCATGGTGGTCCATGTCGAAAGACCTGTTCGAGTGGCAGAAAACGAACGGGATCGGATTTGTTTTTGGAAGGACCGACTGGCATTACGTCATCAACACATTCTGTTTCGGCTACAACGTCGGCTACAAGTTCATCCAAACCAAGAACGGCGTCACCAACGGCAACTTCCTGGGTATCGGCGCAGACGACTGCCGCACCTCGGTCGTAGTCGAGCAGAGCGCGCCCATGGGCATCCTGATTACCAACGGCGAGTTTGTCTCGATAGACGGGCCCGATCCCACCATGATCCGAGTTGGGCGGGAAAACAGGGGCTCGGTACGGTTCAGCAACTGCGCGTTCTGGGGGCCGTGCAATCAGAACGCCGTCATCGAAGGGCACGGCACGATCGGGTTCAGCGACTGCACCTTCATGCAGTGGGGTCACAAGAAAGAAGGCGCCTGGTCAATTGAAGCCAATGGGGGCGATGTCCTGATCCGCGGGTGCGAATTCAAAGAAGACAAAAACCAAATCCGGCTCGGGCCCGAGCTCCGTCGCGCCATCATCACCGACAACCTTTTCCAGGGCAAGGAGCGTATCGCCAACAATTCCAAAGCCGCCGTCGTCATCAACAATAACCTGCCCGGAACGTAATCCGTTCAAACTTGGGCTCGACGAAACGCGGCGCGCCGCTCTACCAATCGACATAGGTAGGCTCTCACGAGGTTTCCCTGTCACACCACCGGACGTACGGGTCCGTATCCGGCGATTCGGCTGGTTAAGCGGGTTCATAAGCAAGATACAGGTAACCCCCCGGCTGTGCCGGGGGACTCACAAAGGTTTGACCTCTTCGGCAGTGGTTGGTGGGCATTAGGTGATGGCGCTGCATGGACGGTTTGTCATGAACGCTGAAAGCGATTGGAGAAGTCACGCTGAAGCGCGCTGGAATAAGAAGGGTAGAATGCCTTATCCACCCCTGCTAAAGCAGGGTGCAAAGAGGAGCCCGCTGAAGCGGGCTAAATCGATGGGTTATGAAGTTGGCCCCGTGTTTGCGAACCAGCCCCCTTGGGGGGCTCGCAAGAATAAGCCCCCGGCTCTGCCGGGGGTCATTTAACTCGTTAATCTCGGTGGACCTTGGCGACGCCCTTGCGGTTCGCTAGCACTTCGCCTCCATCAGGTTGTGCGGGGGACTTCCACCCCCAAGCGGTCAGTCATGCCCGGCATACAAAAAAGAGTGGACTCTCCGCAGAGAGCCCACTCGAAATTTGGCCGTAACTTTTAGAACTTAAGGATGGACCAGAAGAACGTGTAATCCGCGTCTTCCTTGGCTACGCCGCCGTGGAACTGGTTGCCGAACCCGAGCACGTAGTTCCCGTCCCTGACGGCATCGCCGGCCCATAGGTGGCCGTAGTACACGATAAACGTCAGGTTCGAGTTGTACGTGTAGCGGATAATCGTGTCCGCATGGAAGCCCATGTTGTCATCCGACTCCTGCGTCCAGAAGTCGAAAATGGGGGCGAGCGGCCATCTGAACCGGCCCACGCGCCAGTTCACGGGCCAGTCAAACGTGCCGTTGGCCCACATGTTCTGCAGGCGCAGCATGATCCACAGCTTTTCAGTTGGTGTGACGGTCACGCCGCCGCGGATTTGCTTGAAGTTGGACATCTCGCCGTTGTCCTGCAGGACGGGGGCATAGTTGAGATCGGAGAACAGGCGGTTAAACGAGACGCTTGCCTGCGGTTTGTCCAACGGATTGAGCCATTCGAGGAAACTGACGTCGCGGTTGTCTTCGCCGCTGAAGTACACGCCGCCCAGGAACAAGCGCGGCTTCCACGTGATGTCGAGCGTATAACCCACCTCGACGTCCGCGCCCCAGTTCCCGTCGTATTCGGCATCGTCGTCGCCATAAAAGCCCCAAAGCGACGGCTGCTTGAAGTTCACGCCGGTCACGCTGGCGTTCCCAAACTGGTACGCCGCGTCCACGTTATAGTCGAAACCGCTGAACTTGCCCCACAACCGCCCGCCAACCGTGTGGAGGGTGGTGGGGTCGTAATCATCCAGGCCGATAACATCTTCCAGCCACTCTTGAATCCAGCCGCCCTGGGTGTCGAACTGCGCGCGCGCGTCCCGCACCAGCAGCCAGTAAGCGGATGCGTTGACCGCGTCGGAAAACGCGTAGGTCCCATAGACGCCGTAGAAGTCGACGTCGCCGTCTTCTTCCAGTGGGCTGTTGTCGGCCAGCTTGGACCACCACGCGTCGATCGTCAGCTTATCCTGCTGGTAGGTGGCGCGGACCGCGTCGAATGAAAACCGTTGGGTAGGCGTGGTTTTTTCGGCGATAAGGAAATTCTTGCCAAACTGGAGGCACTGGCGGCCGATCCGAAGCCGGACCGGCAGGCCGAACGTGTTGTTGGTCTCGATGTAGCTCTGCAGGACCTCGACGTCGTCCGTGGTGTTCGCCCTGCGGTCTACGCCCGTGATGTAGTCTGAGCGGAAGTCCTGGCCCCAGATGTCGAATGAATAGAACTCGATGAAGCTCGTTACTTCATCGGTGAAATCGGCCCGGACGTTCACCGACGTGGCCAATTCCGCAAAGGCCCACGTATTTGTGTGCTTGCTCCAGTCCAGCAAGCTTATGACGTTCCGCGGGTCCAGCCTTAACTGGGCTGCGGTTGCGTCTCCGATGGGCCGGTGCGGGAACCAGCCCGCGAGGCCGCGAATTTCCGGCGTCGGCCCAAACCCGACCTGGCCCTGGTTGAACGAATCCAGGATATACCGGAATCGCGTTTCAATGATACCCCCGACGGTCACGTTCTGGAGTTCCGCGTAGGCCGTCCCAAGGAGCAGTAGCACAACTACTACGCTTAACCATGTTCGCATTTCTCTCCCTCCGCTTATACATAACCAAGCGTGACCAGCCACGCCGGTTTGTAACCACAAAGTCCCCGCAATACTGCCTTGCCGGGATCCCCAACTACACCAGCAATACTCCCCCGGCCAAATCCGATAACCTCATGTCGGCGTCTCTTATACTACACCTCGAAGATTTTCGCAACTTTTTTCATGCACCCCGTTTTTCAGCCCGCCTGCCAGCCCGGCAGCCCGCCGGCCGAGGCGTAATATCAACGGTAGAAACTCCGCTGAAGCTCGTCCAGTGACTGGAAAACAGCCAAGACCGCTTGCCCCGACATGCGGCGAAGGCTAGGCACGCAACGGCTCCAACTCCATCGTGATGACTACCGTCGGTTTGGCAGCCAAACCCATTTCGGCCAAATCCGCTCCTTCAAGGTGGAGTTCCGTAGCCTCGTACAAATTCGCGACCGTCTCATCGAGCGTCGCACCTTGCGTAACAACAGGTATTTCAACACATTCGGCCACGTAGCCGGACTGCTCACCGGGTCGAATCACCGCCTTGATCGTATGTTGAAGGCGCATCGCCAAGTCTCCTTTTCGTTCACTCGATCCATTCTATGGCCGCAGGCGTAGCGCTTGCAAGGAGCCAATTCTTGAGGCCCATATCAAGGAGTCCGAAGAGCCGTTCCGGCAGGGCGTTCACTTGGCCCTATTCCGTCGTACGACGCCCTTCTTGGCCCTTCCGGCCTTCCGCTCCGCCTGCGTTGTAAGTGGTGAGGTCCATGTCCAGCTTCTCAAAGCGGTAAAGCGGTAAAACAGCCAAGCGGTGATTACCTGGAAAGGCGGAACCCGAAGTTGCTGTACGTGCGCGACGGGTAGCTGAGGCCGCGGTACGCTGACCGGCGGAAGTCGCCGCCGTAGTAGCACCAGTCACCGCCCCGTCGCACGCGGTACGAGCCCCTTGGGGAATCCACCCACGCGCTCCCATTCGTCGGCGCACCAGTATAGCTCGAGTGCCAGTCGTCCTCGCACCACTCCCAAACGTTCCCGCTCATGTCGTACAAACCAAATGCGTTCGGCAGCTTGAGACCCACCACGTGGGCGTATTGCTCGCCGGCGTCCCACGCGTTGCCGTACCACCACGCATAGTCGTTGATCAGAGTATAGTCCGGGTCGTCGCCCCAGTAGAAGCGCGTTGTCGTATCCGCGCGGCACGCGTACTCCCATTCGGCCTCCGAGGGCAACCGGAACGTCAACCCCGTCTGCGTGTTCAACGCCGTGATGAACGCTTTCGCGTCATCCCACGATACATAGACCGCCGGGCTGTCCAGATCGTTCAACACATACGAAAGCCCCGACCACGGCGTCGTGCCCATCACCGCCTGCCATTGCCGCTTCGTCAACTCGTATTTCGCCATCCAGAACCCCGGCACCGCCACCTGATGCCGCGGGTCTTCGCTCTCCCAGCTATCCTGCTCGCCGGGATACCGGCCCATCATGAACGTCCCCCCGGGAATCCATACCATCTCCAGCGGAACATTGTCCGGTAGCATGATGGTCTCCGTCTCCCACTCACCTTCGCCCTCACCTTCGCCTTCGCCACTTGGCGGCGGACAGCCTACCATCACCAACGCCAGAAGTAACGCGACAATCACGGCGGCAGTATGCAAAGACTTGGCAAGAAACATGGACATCCCCTTCCCTTGGTTTCGTCGAGTACAAGAACACGTAAAGCATTCTCGCGCGTGTACTTCAAAAAGCCTATCCAGCCGGAGGGTGGAAGTCAAGTATTTGCACATACAAATATTATCATCGTTAAATATTATGCGTTCAAGTTTCCAGCGTGGGCTTCGCCCACAGCCTGGATTTGATGCACCGCCCGTTTTTTGCTTTATTCGCGGCACCTATTTCTTCCGCTGGCTCAGAAGCCATTTGATGGCTTCCTTCTCCTCGTAGGCTTTGTCCCACGAGTTGTGCCCGGTGCCGGCGTATTCGGTGTACCTGACGTGCCCGCCGGCTTTTTTCACGGCTTGAACCATTTTAGTTGCGGGGACGCCACGGAACGCACGGTGCGCGGCCTGCTCGAGCGAACGGAAATCGGACATTTGCTCGAAAACACGGCCGATGCGTTTCATTTCGGCGCGGGGTGTGCTTCACGGGCCTGTTTCAGTTCGGCAATCGCTTCCGCATGCCGCTCGCGCCAGTACGCCAACTCTTCCTCGACGGTCATCCCCTTGGTTTCTTCATAGATGCGCAGCGCCCCATGATGCATCATCTCGACGCAATCAAACGTCTTTGTCTTGGTCTTCATAGTGCAACATCTCCTGGGGCGTATGGATGGCTAATGGGCCGAATCCGTGCGTCATGTTCACTCCATTATACAACGGAATCTTCTCGAAGTGGACAATGTGCCGGAAGTTCCAACTCACAATCGCCAGGCAGCCGGAAGCGGCGGCCAGCGCAACATGCAGCGCATCCGCTCGCCACCTCTCCGCAACAATCCCCGCCGCGAGATACGCCCGAACCAGACCCAACGCCGCCTCAGACATCTCCAGAATCTCCAGGCTTCCCTCGAGTTCGCCGTACAACGCCACCACCCGATCCGGCGCGCCACCCAACTCCCGGACGACAACGTCGGAGACAGCCACTCGAAAACGGCCCGACCGCACCTCGCTGAAAAAGGCCTCGCTTGCGTTCGAAAACTCGGCATCGAATGCGCCGCCGAACACCGACGTATCCACATATACGCGCATCGGCCTTCCCTTCAGTCCATCCTTCATTCTTCCTGTCCGCACGGGCCTTTTCGGGCTTCCGCCCTTCTTGGCCCTTCCGGCCTTCCGCCCCGCCTGCGTTGTGAGTGTAGTCCATGTCCAGCTTCTCAAAGCGGTAAAGCGGTAAAACAGCCAAACGGTGATTACCTGGCAAGGCGGAACCCGAGGCCGTTGGTCTCGTCCGACGGGCCGTAGTGGTAGTAGTAGATGCGGTACGCCGAACGGCAGCTGCCGTAGTAGCCCCAGCAACCGCCCCGTATCATGCGGTCCGAGCCCCTGGGGGAATCCACCCACGCGCTCCCATCCGCCGGCGCTCCAGTATAGCTCGAGTGCCAGTCGTCCTCGCACCACTCGTAAACGTTCCCGCTCATGTCATGCAAACCAAATGCGTTCGGCAGCTTGAGACCCACGACATGGGCGTATTGCTCATTGGCGTCCCCCGCGTTGCCGTACCACCACGCATAGTCGTTGATCAGAGTATAGTCCGGGTCGTCGCCCCAGTAGAAGCGCGTTGTCGTATCCGCGCGGCACGCATACTCCCATTCGGCCTCCGAGGGCAACCGGAACGTCAACCCCGTGTGCGTGTTCAACTCCGTGATGAACGCCTTCGCGTCATCCCACGACACCCAGACCGCCGGGCTGTCCAGATCGTCCCCAACGTACTCGTACCCCGACCACGGCGTCGTGCCCATCACCGCCTGCCACTGCCGCTTGGTCAACTCGTACTTACCCATCCAGAACCCCGGCACCGTTACCTGATGCTGCGGATCTTCCCAATCATAACTACCCTGCTCGCCCGGATACCGGCCCATCATGAACGTCCCCGCCGGAATCCACACCATCTCCAGTCGCACGTTGTCCGGTAGCATGATGTTCTGGGGATCGCCTCCCCACTCACCTTCGCCCTCCCCTTCGCCGCTTGGCGGCGGACAGCCGACCATCGCCAAGGACAGAAGCAACGCGACAATCACGGCGGCAGTATGCAAAGACTTGGCAAGAAACATGGACATCCCCTCCCCTTGGTTTCGTCGAGTACAAGAACACGTAAAGCATCAGGCGTGTAATCCGAAAAGCCTATCCAACCGGGGGGAGAAAGTCAAGCGGGTTTCTCAGAATTCGCATTTCATGTCAAAGCGCCGCCCAGACTACTTTCCCCGCATTCTTGATTGAGTTCGCCCGGAGACTGTTGCGCCGGCCCCTACT
>JAPLKX010000058.1 GCA_026387845.1 Candidatus Hydrogenedentota bacterium
ATCGCGATGTCGTAGGCAAATGCCGGGTCATATGCCTGAACCGTCGGCACCGTGCTGGCGAGCAACTGGCTGTGACCGTCCTGATGTTGCAGTCCTTCGCCCGCCAGCGTCGTGCGGCCCGCCGTGCCGCCTATCAGGAAACCGCGCGACCGCATGTCGCCCGCCGCCCACACCAGGTCCCCGACGCGCTGCATCCCGAACATCGAGTAGAACACGAAGAAGGGCACTGTCACCACGCCGTGCGTCGCGTACGACGTGGCCGAGGCGATGAACGAAGATATGGAACCGGCTTCGGTGATGCCTTCCTCGAGGATCTGCCCGTCTTGCGCTTCCTTGTAGTAGAGGAGGTTCTCCGCGTCGACCGGCTCGTACATCTGGCCGCCGTGCGCGTAGATGCCGACCTCGCGGAACAGGCTCTCCATGCCGAAGGTCCGGGCTTCGTCGGGCACAATCGGCACGACGATTTTCCCGAACTGTTTGTCGCGCAGCAGCTTGGTCAGAATCCTGACAAACGCCATCGTGGACGACACCGGCCGGCCCGACGTGCCCTGGTAAAACTCCTCGTACAGGCTTTCCGCCGGCAAAGAGACGTGCATGTCGACCACCGTTCGTTTCGGGAGGTAGCCGCCCATCGCTTTGCGCCGCTCGTGGAGGTAGATCATCTCAGGCGAGTCGTCGGGCGGCTTGAAAAACGGGGCGAACGCGACCTGCTCGTCGTTGATAGGGATGCCGAACCGCGTGCGGAAATCGCGCAACTCGTCCTCGTTCATTTTCTTTTGCTGGTGGGTGATGTTCTTGCCTTCGCCGCTCTCTCCGAGCCCGTAGCCTTTGATGGTTTTCGCGAGGATGACCGTCGGCGCGCCCTTGTAATTAACCGCCGCATGATATGCGGCGTAGACCTTGGCGGGATCGTGGCCGCCTCGGCTCAGCCGCCGGATCTCCTCGTCTGAAAGCCCCTCCGCGAGCGCTTCCAGTTCCGGGTTTCCGCCGAAGAAATGCTCGCGGATGTACGAACCGGGCTTGACCACGTATTTCTGGTATTCGCCGTCGACAATTTCTTCGACCCGCTTCTCGAGCAGGCCTTTCGAGTCGCGCGCAAACAGCGGGTCCCAGTCGCTGCCCCACACGACCTTGATGACGTTCCAGCCCGCCCCGCGGAAAATGGCTTCGAGTTCCTGAATGATTTTGCCGTTGCCGCGGACGGGCCCGTCGAGCCGCTGCAGGTTGCAGTTCACTACGAAGATGAGGTTGTCGAGTTTCTCGCGCGAGGCCAGCGTGATGGCGCCCAGCGATTCCGGCTCGTCGGTCTCGCCGTCGCCGATGAACGCCCAGACTTTTGACCCGTTGGTCTTCTTGATGCCCCGGTCTTCGAGGTAGCGGTTAAACCGCGCCTGGTAAATCGCCATGATGGGCGACAGCCCCATCGACACCGTGGGAAATTCCCAGAAATCCGGCATCAACCATGGGTGAGGGTATGACGAAACGCCGCCGCCCCGGTGAAGTTCGAGCCGGAAGTTCTTGAGTTGCTGCTCGGAGATCCTGCCTTCCAGAAATGCGCGAGCGTAGATGCCCGGCGAGGCGTGCCCCTGAAAATAGATCTGGTCGCCGCTGAACTCGCCGCTGCGTGCTCTGAAAAAGTGGTTGAACCCGACTTCATACAGCGTCGCGGCGGATGCGTAGGTCGAGATGTGCCCGCCGATTCCGTGCTCGTGGCGGTTCGCCCGAACCACCATCGCCATCGCGTTCCACCGCACGATGCTCTTGATTCTGCGCTCGATGTCCCGGTCGCCGGGATACTCGGGCTGCTCCTCTACCGGTATAGTGTTTTTATACGGAGTGTTTGCGGAAAACGGAAACTGGACGCCCGCCTTTTGGGCGCGTAGCTGCAGGCGCCGCAACAGGTCCTGGGCCCGCTCCGGGCCTTCGTCGTCGATCACGCTGTCCAGCGATTCAAGCCATTCCTGCGTTTCAATGGCTTGCGCTTCTCGATCCTGGAATGTGGCAGCCACCGCAACCTCCCCGTTGAACGTGGGCACACGCCCGCGGTGTTTCTTTCACAGTTAAAAGGATTGGTGTGGGGTGTTTATTCCCGGCATTGCCGGGGGGCGGGTCGGAAAATGAAGCGGCGGGGACGCCGCTTCCACGGAGCCGCACACGGAGTGGTCACAAAAGGGGTACGGTCACTGGTGACGTGCCAGGCAGTGGCGCTGGCGCGCCAAAAATACCCCAAACCAGAAAAATGAACGCGTAAATAAATGGTGACTGTCCCCATTTAGTGCCATTTAGTGGTCCAACGTCCGAGAAAAACGTGCGAGAAAAAAGCGGGCGAGGAAAGAGCGGGCGAGTGCGTCAAAGTCTACGGGGAAGTGGGAGCCGTGTGCCTGTTTATTCAGTCACGTTCACCTTGACGACCTGTTCCTCATGCCACAACTT
>JAPLKX010000205.1 GCA_026387845.1 Candidatus Hydrogenedentota bacterium
CGTCTGGGACGCCCCCCGGCAGTTGTGGGGGGCGTCCCAGACGTGGCGAAAAGATGGGCTGCATTTTGAACTGCGGCTCCGCTGCACCGTATTCGTCCATGTAATCCGCAATTTCTCCAGCCCTCCAGTTACTTGCGTAACCCCATTTTCCTAAATGGGACGGGCCTGAAGCCGACGCGCCACGCGGGCGACTCGGAGCTCAACGTGAAATCCTGGCGCGCCGCGTCGACGAACAGGGGGTCCTCGCCCACGATGTTATCCTCGAACCGCAGATACGGCCGCGCGACCGGCTCGACTTCGTCCCACGTCCCGCCCCAGCAGATGTTGCGCGCGATGACGTTTCCTTCGGGCGCCTTGGGTTCTTTATCGAGGATCGTGATGAGCCGCGGATACCGCGTGCTGTACGGCGGCTTGTTATAGGCCATGCCGCACAGCGTCCCCTTCTCCTGCGATTCCTTGATCCAGCCGTCGGCGTGGTACGCGGCCCAGTTCAGGGCGCGGGCATCCACGTGCAGGGCGGGTTTGCAGTCGATGAAGATGTTGTTCTCGACGGTGCAGTCGCGCCCGCCGCCGAGGAAGGCCGCCCGCGTCACATCCCAGAACACGTTGCCGTATATGACGGCCGACGCGAACATGTCGTCGAGATACACGCCTACGCAACCCCTGTTCTCGAATCCGGTCACGTGGTGCATGTAGTTGTAACGGATGATGTTTCCGCGCATGGTCCAATCGCGGCCGGAGTAGATTGCGCCGGCATCGTTGGACTCGAGGCAGACGTGGTGAATCTCGTTCAACTCGATCAGGTGGTCGTTCCCGCCGAACCCGATGGCCATGTGCGGGGCGTTGTGGATCAGGTTGTGCGTCACGCGCGCGCCCACGCCGCCGATCGAGATCCCCGGCGTGTACATCCGGTTGATCCGCCCGTAATCGTGGATGTGGTTGTT
The DNA here is from genome assembly GCA_026387845.1 of Candidatus Hydrogenedentota bacterium. Lineage (GTDB taxonomy): Bacteria > Hydrogenedentota > Hydrogenedentia > Hydrogenedentales > SLHB01 > JAPLKX01. Next base: position 945 of record JAPLKX010000205.1, read on the forward strand.
GTCCGCGTACATCCCGCCGCTCGTCAGCGCCACGCGGTCGCCGCCGCTCAGCGAGATGCCCCCGCCGCCCACGCCGTACACCTCGCAGTCCGACACCCCGTGCCCCTCGCCCGACAACGAAGACGCCGATCCGCCCAGGTTGCGGATCGTGCAGGCCGTCACCAGCACACCCTTCCCGCCGGAAACCGTGACGCCGGTTCCGCGGCACATCTCCAGCGTCAGGCCGCGCAACGTCACGTGCGACACGTCGCGCATCGTCACCACGCTCGGCAGCATCGACACGGCAACCGTGGCGGCCGCCATATCCTGCGGCGGCCACAGGTATAAGATGCCGCGATCTCGGTCGATGTACCACTCGCCGGGCGCGTCCAGTTCCGACAGCATGTTGAACGCGTAGTACCACTGGCCCTTTCGGTAGCCATAGCCATGCGCGGGCGGTTTCAGTGTGATGATTGACTGTTCCGTGTCAATTTTTTCGATGGCCTGGCGCTGGTCGGACCAATCCCAGAACCAGTAGCCGTGGAGCCACGGGGCCGGCTCGTTGAGCCAGCGTTTCGGCCGGTCGCCTTCGTATTTGAACTGCGGCGTCATGCTGCCGGGGATACCGTGGATCTGGTGCCCGTCGGTCACTACGATATCGGCGATCTTTACGAACCCTTCGTTGGGCCAGCGCGAGAGCGTCATGGGGGTGTCATTGAAGAAGATTTCCGCCCCGCCCCCTTCCGGCGGCCCGTAGTCGGTTATACCCTGCGCCTTCAAATCCGCTTGCATCACCTCCGACGGCAGCCCTTCGGTTGCTGCGGGGGCAAAATTGGTCACGGTGACTGCGCCCGACAGCCGGACCGCTTCACCGGGATGCGCCATGTAAACCACCGGCGCCGATTCCGTCCCCGAGTCTTCCGCCGTGAGATCAAACGGCTGCTTGAGGTAGTAGGTCCCCCCGCGAATGACCACCTCGACGCCGCCGGCCGGCATCGCCCCGGCGCTTTTCAGCTTGCGGACCTCGTCCCGCGCCCGTTCGAGTGCCGCAAAAGGCCCGTCGGCCGCCCAGGCGGCCGCGGCCAACCGGCCCGACCACGCGTCATTGCCTGAAACTGAGACGTACAGCCGCAGCGGTTCATCGGCGCCGGCAAACGCCGCCGCCACAAGTGCCAACACGAAAAGAACCAAACCATAACGTCGCATGACCCAGCCTCCCACTGCCGTTCAAGAACCGGCCTGCATTATGGCCGTTCCAGTTCGCTGCAACAAGTCGGAGGGAGGGGGAAAAAACAAGCCGGCGGGTGAACGAATCACCTGCCGGCCCTGAAATTCTTTGGTAGCGGCGGACGGGATCGAACCGCCGACAGGCGGATTATGATTCCGCTGCTCTACCAACTGAGCTACGCCGCCATATCGTTAAATAATACCACAATGCCTACTTCGTGTCTACCGCTGCGCCGGCCGAGATTGGGCCGACAGGACCTATAGGGGTGGCGGGCGTTGGGTGGAGCATAAATAAGGCGGGACACCCCCACAAAGCGCGCCGAAGACGGCGCGGCCGGCGGGGCGTCCCTACCTGGTGGAATATGCGCGGCGGTTCAGCCGTTGCAGGATTCGAGGTGTGTTTGCGGAGACTTCTCCATCGTGTCGGCAAAACCGAAGCTGAACAGGGACGGGCTTCGCCTGCGGCTGAAGATGCTGCAGGCGGAGAATCCCGTAGCAGGCCCTACGCACGAGGTGTTGCGCGGCCTGCTGGCGGAATCCGCGGCTCCGGGGGAAGATCTGGCGTGGCTTGCGGCCCATGATCTGGACCCGGAAGTGAGTTCGGGGGCGTTTTCGGCGCTGTTTTACGCACTTCGTGGGGATGATGTAAAGGATCAACTCAGGGCCCGGGTGCGGGAACATGCAGCGCCGGTATTGCTCAGGGCGCTGAAAAGCCGGCGGATGCCAGACTCGCGGAAATATTCCATCGGCCCGTTGTACAGTTTCTGCGTAGGGGAGATTCCCGGGGACGATTACCGGGCTTTTTTCGCGGATTTTGAAAAAATCACCAACCGGATGATTGAAGACGCGATACAGGGGCTGCGAGACGACCCAAAGAGCGTCGACCGGGTGTTGACGGGCATGGAGGCGTTGCTGGACGGGGACGCGTGCAGAGGCAGCCGGTTTGCCGCCGCACAGGAACTGGCCGAGCACATGCTTTCAGGAAAACCCGCCGCCGCGGCGACCCTGTGCGGGGCGGCCGTCGTGACCGGTTGGCTCGAAGAGGATGTCAGGGACACTCGGCTGAACCTGGCGTTCAAACTACTGGAAAAAACCGCCCAGCCGCAGGCCGTTTGGCTGCTCGAGGAGATGGCCCGCTGGCCGGGGATGGGCGAGTTGCCCGCCAGAGCGCGCCGATCCGCACAAAAAATGGAATTGCAGGGCGTCTGCCCGGATTACCCGATGCGGTCCACATTCTCGCACGGTCTCGTGACCGCGCCGGACGGCCTGGGCTCACGGCAGATGGCCCTGTTTTACGCCACGCCGGACGGGGGCGTGGACGCGCTGTTGTTCCTGTACGGCGAGGCGGTGGGCCTGAAGGACATCATGTGCATTTTTGAGGAGGGCGCCGAGGTCGAGCGGGAACTGCGGGACCGCGCCAGAGACCTGGCCATGGCGGCGTGCGGGCTGGATCTGGCCAGGGAATTTCTGGCAGACGCGCTGGCAAGGCACTGCGAACTCAAGACGGCGCCCCCCGCCAACCTCATCATCTACCGTCCTTACCTGGGTGCGTTCCCAATCAGCCCCTGCCGCCGCACGCCCGACCTGTCGCCCTACGGGTTGACGGTCCTGGCCCCATCGCCGGAGCTTGTGGTCAATTCGGAACGGCTGGCCGCGTCGCCGTTTTATGGCATGTTCATGTTCACGTCTGATAAGGCGTATGCCTACTTCGAAGAGACGGCGGAAAGGAAGGGCTCCCCCCATCTGCCTCCAAAAATGCTTGACCGGTTTCTGCGTGAAGTGGCCATTGAGGAACGGGACACCCTGCTGGACCGGCTGGCGGCAACGCTCGAAGTCGAGTTGTGGGCGGGCCGTGCCCGCCACAGGATCAACCAGACCGCCGCCCGCACCTGGCTGGGCATGAGCGGCAACGTCCTTCCGTTCGACCAGGTGCCGTACGTCCGGGCCGTTGGTAAAATGTCCGCCCGGATGATCATTGAGAACCTCCAGATGGGCTTCCATACCCAGAGAGAGGTCAACGAAGCCGCACTCCGGGCCGAGCAGCAAAGCTAGTCTGGAGGCCGGCGTCTGGAGTCTGGAGGAAAAAGCAAAACCTTGTTTCAGGGGGAAAGTGTTGGCTCCCGGTCTTCAATCGGCAGAATGAGGGGGCTTATAATCCCGAGGCGGATTAGGTTACAATGGTCGTTCCAGAGGAGGAAACAACGATGTTCAGGCTTATGGCCGTCCTAATACTTGGCGCGGCAGTTTCAGCCGGCGCGGCCGATCCCGCTCCGCCTCTTCGTGCGGCTATTGACGCAACCAAAACGGGCGAACCCATCTCGAAGTACGTCTACGGCCAGTTTATCGAGCATCTGGGCAGATGCATTTACGGCGGCATCTGGGCTGAACGTCTTCAGGACCGGAAGTTCTTCTACGATGTGGGGTCGGAGGAGTCGCCGTGGCGGCTGTTGCTCGGGTTCCAGAAGGATCCGAAAAACGTCATGGCGGGCGGGTTGGTAAAGATGGTGGCGGAAAACGCCTACGTGGGCGAGCACTCGCCATGCATCCAAATGAGCGGCCAATACGGCCCCATCGGCCTGATTCAGGACCGGATCCCGCTGTCGCGGGGTGAATACGTGGGCCGGATCGTGGTAGCGGCGGCGCCGTCGGCGGGGCCGATTGAAGTTCACGTGGCATGGGGCCACCGGAAAAACCAGCGGCAGATCATCCGGATCGGCGACCTGGACGGGTCGTGGCGGTCCGCCTCGTTCCGCTGTGCGGTCAAGGGCGACACGGACAACGGGGCGGTGTTCATCCTCGGCTACGGCAAAGGCGAGTTCCGGGTGGGTGCGGTATCGCTGATGCGGGCGGACAACATGTACGGGATGCGGCGCGAGGTGCTGGAGATTCTACGCGAATTGAACGCGCCCGTGTACCGCTGGCCGGGCGGCAACTTCGTGAGCGGGTACAACTGGCGCGACGGAATCGGCGATCCCGACCGGCGCCCGCCCCGCAAAAACCCCGCGTGGAAAGGCGTAGAACACAACGACTTTGGCATAGACGAGTTCATGACGTTTTGCCGGGCGGTGAACGCCGAGCCGTACATTGCCGTGAACAGCGGGTTGGGCAACGCCAAGGACGCGGCCGACGAGATCCAGTACGCCAACGGCGGCCTGGATACGCCGATGGGCAAGCAGCGCGCAGAAAACAAACATCCCGAGCCATACAGAGTGAAGTGGTGGGGCATCGGCAACGAGATGTACGGCGACTGGCAACTCGGCCACATCCCGCTCGAAGAATATACCAAGCGTCACAATGAGTTCGCTGAAGTCATGCGGGCCGCGGACCCGTCGATCCAGTTAGTCGGCGTCGGGGCGACCGGCGACTGGAGCAAGGCCATGCTGGCAAACTGCGCCGACCACATGGACCTGCTCAGCGAACATTTTTACTGCAAACAAAAAGAAGAGTTGCTCGATCACATTCACCAGATCCCCAACGCGGTGCGCGACAAGGCGACCGCCCACCGCCAGTACCTGGCGGAGATCCCCGCACTGGCGAACAAGAAAATCCCAATCGCGCTCGATGAATGGAATTACTGGTATGGTGGGCACCGGTACGGCGAGATCGGCGTCCGCTACTATCTCAAAGACGGGCTGGGCATCGCCGAAGGCCTGCACGAGATTTTCCGCAACAGCGACCTGTTTTTCATGGCCAATTACGCACAGACGGTGAACGTGCTCGGGGCGATAAAAACCACGGCGGATGCGGCGTCATTCGAGCCCACGGGCCTGGTGCTGGCGATGTACCGCAGGCATTACGGGACGGTGCCGGTGGCGGTGTCGGGCGAACTGGACACGCTGGACGTGGCGGCGGCGTGGCGCGACGACCGAAAGGCGTTGACGGTGGGCGTGGTAAACCCGGCGGCCGAACCGAGGTCGCTCGCGCTGGATATTGCCGGGGCCGAACTGACGGGCGGCGGTCATGTCTGGACGATGGCGGGCAACGATCCGGAACTTCACAACCAGCCGGGCATCAAACCGCAGGTGAAGATTGAGGATTCGGGCCTGAAAAATGTGAAGGGCCAGTTGGAAGTTCCGGGGTACAGCGCGAGCATATTTGAACTCGAGGTGAGGTAAGAGGTCCAACAGCCAACTTGGAGAACATCCATGAACCTGGAATTGGTCGAGCAGCGGTGCCTGAAATACCTCGAGCAGACGGCGAGCCCGTTGGCGCCGCTGCGGACGTTGTTGGCCCACTTGTGGAAGGACGAACAGCTCGCGGACGTGTCTGAGCAGGACCTGCTGTCGTTCCTGCGCAAGCACGAGCAAGTCCATGTTATTGAAGCCGACGAAAGTACGGACCCGGAGCAGGCCGAGGCTATGGCCGAAGCCGGTTTCTCGCAAGGACCGTACATCATACTGCGGACGCGCGTCCCCACAAAGTCCGAGATGGCCTCGCTCATCCAGGACCAACTCGAAAAAATGACCGCGACGCTCGAAGGGGCGCTGAATGAGGCCATCAACTCCGGTGACGCCGAGAACCAGCGCAGAGTTCAGGAGTTGCTCGAAAAATCGCAGGAATTTCGCGAGAAGCTGGGCAAGGCATTCGAATAGAAGCTATAGACGGATCGGACCGATCGGACGGATCCGACCGATGTTTATAGCGTGCGAAGCTGCGGGAAGAAGATGACTTCGCGGATCGAAGGGGAGTCGGTGAGGAGCATGGCGAGCCGGTCGATTCCGGCGCCGAGCCCGGCGGTGGGGGGCATGCCGGTTTCGAGTGCGGTGATGAAATCTTCGTCGAGCCGCTGGGCCTCGTCGTCGCCCAATTCGCGCAGGCGCAACTGCGCCATGAACCGCTCGCGCTGGTCGACGGGGTCGTTCAACTCGCTGAAAGCGTTGCACATCTCGATCCCGCCGATGAAGATCTGGAACCGCTC
>JAPLKX010000271.1 GCA_026387845.1 Candidatus Hydrogenedentota bacterium
TCTGACCTCAATAAGAGCAAGGTCGCTCCAGCCGGGCCATTCCAAGTGTAAGGGTGCGATAGATCAGTTGATCTTATAGCCTTTCCCTGCGCTTCCAGGACCTTCCTTCCTAAGTGGTTGATATAACGTGAGATGATATCCCAGGAACAAACTTCCAGGATGAACCCTTTATGCGCATAGCGTCAAAGAGCAAATACCTATCAGTTAGAAGGGGGCAGGCCGTCCTTACTTCGTGTCCGGTTCCCAGATGCGGTTCTTCTGTGCTTCGCGGAAGCCTTGGTTGGTGGGTTTGAGCTTCCAGATTTCGACCTTCTTGAGCGTGGTGGGGGCACCGACGGTGAAGGCGGCGAGGTCGGGCTTGCCGAGATAGTCCTCGTGCGAGGCGATTATGGCCTGACGGTCGTTGGCGAAGACTTCGACGAGATATTTGTCGATGAAGATGCGCAACTCCACATCCTCGCCTTTGGGGAGGGCGGAGATGGAAAATGGTGCCTCGGTGGTGCCGATGCGGAGCGTGCTGTTTTCGGGACGGAACAGGATGGGCAGGCCGCCGCCTTTGCCATCGCCAAAGAGCGTGAATCCAAAGAGCTTTCGCTCGGCTTGATCGCGGGCGATGGTGATGCGGAGTTCGATGGCGTCGCCGTCCAGGGTAGCGATCCTTTTGCCAGCGGGGGCAGCGGAGGGGAGCACTTCGCTGGTGGACTCGCGGATTTCGATTTCGCTGAGCGTCAGAGGATCGTAGCGGAGTGTTTCGAGGTCGCGCCGGGGTTTGATGCGCAGGATGCCGTCGTCCGGCAAGCTCAGTTCACGCGGCAAGGACTGGATGGTTCTTCTGTCCATCCTGCCATCGGGCTTGCCGAGGGTGGCAAGCCAAGCCCACATGACGCGGCGGCCATCGGGTGTGAGCAGGCTCTCGGGGGCGAAAAAATCGACGCGCCATAGCCTCGTGCCAAAGATGCCCTGCTCGTCCCTGCGCCAGTTCATGCGGCCGTGTGTCTGCGGGGCGAATTGCTCGGCTTTCGCGTCCCAATCGCCGATGTAGTAGCGGCAGCCAAGGGGATGGCTGATGCACAGGAGCATCCACTTGTTGCCGATTGGAAAGAAGTTCGGGCACGAGATGTCCTCGCCAAAGGCCACGTCGGGCATGTTGTGCTGGAGGAAGTCGCCGAGGAGCGTCCAGTTCTTCAGATCTTTCGATTTGAAGAGCGGCGGCTTTTCGCCGCCGGAGATAGCGTAGTAGGTGTCGCCGATGACGAAGCAATCGGGGTCCCAATGGCCGATCTTCGCCTCCGTGCCGTCCGCGTTTCGCACCTCGACGGGATAGGGCTTCTCCCAGGCGGAGAGCCGGTTGTCCTTGGCAACCGCGATCTGGTTCCGTCCCGAGGCTTGGCCGTGGTAGATGGCGGCGGGCTTGCCCTCCTGCGTGATGAAACCGGTACCGCTGAACATGCCGTGACCTGTGAAGGAGGGCTGCAGCTTTGTGCTCTGCCAAGTCCAGTGCAGCATGTCAGGACTGGTGACGTGGACGAAGGAGAAGGAGCCTTTGCCATTCCACTGATGGGCCAGGATGTAATGCAAGTGGTAGGTGCCATCAAGGTAGAAGGCCGCGTTCGGATCGCCCGGCAGACTGTCGCCGCCGGGGTGCATGAGGTGGTAGTTCAGCGCGAGGTCTTTAGCCACGGTGTCAGCTTTTGGAGCTTGTGACGATTTGTCAGCGGTGTGGAGTGCGGCCAGCGGCGCCAGCAGCAGGGCGGTGAGGATCAGTTTTGTGACTCTATTCATGTGCGTGTTCCTTATGGCTGTGAGATTGTTTCTCGATTATGTGAGGCTCTTACAAAACCCCTTGCAACGCTGCGCCTGACGGCTTGCCTTGCGTGGCGTTTTGTAAGTTGAAAAGCCATTGCGCCCTCCTTTCCGTTGCCGATACAAGAGATGATTGACGTAAACCCGGGGTTCCCATCCCTAATCGCTCCGCTATCCATTTCACCGTCATTACCGTCTCGGCGCGCAACCTAACCGCCAGAGCGACCTTGGCCGCGTCCCCTTTGCAATTATAAGAATTTGCTTTTTCCGCGCGAGCTGAATTCCCGCCCTTGGCGCTGAATTCACCCTTCTATCCATGCCAGAAGTATATTGCTGGCCGCGCGGTGATGTCAACCATATTTTGTCATTCTAAAACTACCAAAGACTGTTTACACTTGGGCTCCGCTTTTGTAAGCTAGGCGACGAAAGGAGAGGTTGTATGTCCGGAGCTGAGATGATCAGGAATCAGCGCTGGCGGCTGGCGATCATTCGTCATGTCGAGGAGATCACTCAGAATGTCGCCAAGACTTGCCGCTATTATGGAATCAGTCGGATGGCTTTCTACACTTTGGTCCTTGGAAGATTAAGATGTATCTGCTGAGATATCATGATGTTATCATCAGTTCCTCGGGAATCTGGAGGATCTTGAAGAGGCTTAATATGAACCGCCTTCCCCAATATCAACGCTATAAACGGCATGAAGAGCGATGGAAAAGATATGAGCAGCCTGAACCAAGCCACCGGATCCAAGTCGACGTGAAGTTCCTTGAGAGAATCCCCGGAACGCGAAGGCGGCACTATCAATACACAGCGATCGATGACTGTACGCGGCTGCGTGTACTGAAGATCTATGACAAGTGCAATCAGAAGACGTCGATTCAGTTTATCGATTATGTCCTCTCGAGGTTTCCGTTTCATGCGGAAGTCATCCAGACGGATAACGGATCAGAGTTTCAGGAGCTTTTCCATTGGCATATCCTGGATAAGGGTATCAACCACGTTTATATTAAGCCATATAGACCGCGGCTTAACGGTAAGGTTGAACGCAGCCATCGGATTGACGAAGAAGAGTTTTATCGTATGCTGGAGGGCATTGTGATCGATGATACAGGCCTCTTCAACGCCAAGCTAAGGGAGTGGGAAGACTTCTACAACTATAACCGCCCCCACGCCGCTCTGGGAGGGCAGACTCCACATGAGCGATTTCGAGAGAAAGTCGGGCTCTCGGTGTAACCGGTCATGGTCGTATGCACACCCAGGACATCCCCCAATAATTAGCTCAAAATCGGGCTAACTTCTTTTTTTTGTGTGAATTAGTCCGGGCACATATCTGGAAATGAAATTTGGGGGTACT
>JAPLKX010000389.1 GCA_026387845.1 Candidatus Hydrogenedentota bacterium
TGTACATCATGGGCGAGAACCCCATGGTGAGCGACCCCAACCTCAACCACGCTCAGGAACAGTTGAAGAAGCTCGACCTCCTGGTCGTGCAGGACATCTTCCTTACCGAAACGGCGCAGATTGCCGATGTGGTACTGCCCAGCGTGGCGTTTGCCGAAAAAACCGGCGCCTACACCAACACCGAGCGGCGCGTCCAGCTCAGCCGTGCCGCGCTCGACCCTCCTGCAGGCGCGCGCCAGGATTACCAGATCATCGCCGACATCGCCGCCCGCCTGGGATACGCCGACTTCCCGAGAACGCCCGAGGCCCTGTTCGCGGAAATTAAGGCGTTGACGCCTTCCTATCACGGCATGACGTTCGAACGCATTGAGAAGGAGAGAGGCCTGCGTTGGCCGTGCCCAAACGAGCATCATCCAGGCACTCCCATCCTCCACGTCGGAAAGTTCTCGCGCGGCAAAGCCATGCTTTCCCCATTGCCGTACCGCCCCCCCACCGAGGAGCCGGACGCCCAATACCCGATGCGCCTCAGCACCGGGCGCATGTTGCAGCACTTCCACACCGGCAGCATGAGCCGCCGCGCGCCCGTGCTCGACGCCCTCGTGCCCCATGGCAACGTCGAGATTCACCCCAAGGACGCCATCGAACTCGGCCTGCGCGACGGCGCCCCGGTCAAGGTCACGACGCGGCGCGGCGAAGTAGTGACCACGGCATTCGTGACCCCGTGCGTGGCCCCGGGCTCACTGTTCATGTCGTTCCACTTCGCCGAGGCGCCCGCCAACCGGCTCACCATCGACGCCCTGGATCCCGTCGCCAAAATACCCGAGTTCAACATCTGCGCGGCACGTGTTGAACCGGCCGAATAGCGTAGTGAATCAAAATTGAAGCCTCTTATAAGACAAATCAAAAGAACGCAAGAAAGCGAAAAACGGGGACTGACTCGCTTTTTCCGGCCCGTAGGCGGTTTGGAAAAAGCGTGTCTGTCCCCGCTTTTCGCGACACTGGCCCAAGAGAGGAACGACGTCATGGAACTCTCCTTGCAGGAACGCATTGGCGCGCTGGCCGCCCGGTATCCCAGTAAACGGGCTGCGTTGATGCCCGCCCTGTACGCCGCGCAAGATGCCAACGGCGGCGCGGTTTCCGAAGAAGATCTGCGTGAAGTGGCCGGCCTCCTCGGCATCAGCCCCGCACAAGCGTTCGGCGTCGCCTCCTTCTACACCATGTTCAATACAAAGCCCGTTGGAAAATATCATCTGCAGGTGGACACCAACCTCCCCGCCACACTCGCTGGCGCCGAAGACATCCTCCAACATCTCCTCGACCGTCTAGCCATCGGCATTGGCCAAACTACACCCGACGGGCTGTTCACCGTGTCCAGCGCCGAGGACTTGGCCGCATGTGGAACATGCCCCGTCATCCTGGTCAATGACCGCTATTACGAGTCAATGACACTCGACAAGGTCGACACGTTGATCGAATCCTTGCGCAACGGTCAATGGCCGGACTGGCCGGCCGGCGGCCACTTCGCATCCGAGTGCAACATTCTGCTGCGACGGCGCGGCCAACCCAATTCCGCGGCACTGCAGGGGTACTTGGCCGATGGCGGATACAACGCGCTGGCCAAGGCGTTGACCATGGCGCCTGCGGACGTTATCGAAGCCGTAAAGACCTCCAACCTCCGCGGCCGTGGAGGGGCCGGATTCCCTGCGGGCCTGAAGTGGGGATTTGTTCCCAAGGATTCGGACAAACCTGTTTACCTGGTCTGCAATGCCGACGAAGGCGAGCCCGGCACGTTCAAAGATCGCCAGATCTTGGAGTTTGACCCCCACCTCTTGCTCGAAGGGATTGCAATAGCGGCCTACGCCATTGGCGCGAAGACTGCCTTCATCTACATCCGGGGCGAATTCGCCTGGATCGCCCACATTCTCAATCAAGCCGTCGACGAGGCCCGCGGCGCAAATAAATTGGGCCATGACATCCTCGGGCGCGGGTTCGACCTTGAAGTCGTCGTACACCGCGGCGCGGGCTCCTATGTGTGCGGCGAGGAGACCGCTCTTATCGAGTCAATCGAAGGCAAACGCGGCCACCCCCGCATCCGGCCGCCATTCCCCGCGCAGGCTGGCTTGTGGGGCTGCCCCACGGTCGTCAACAACGTGGAAACCCTGGCCTGCGTTCCTTACATCATCCAAAACGGCCCCGAGGCCTTTCGCCGAATCGGCCCAAACAATAATTTCGGCCCTAAACTCTTCGGGGTGTCCGGCCACGTGAATCGCCCCGGCATTTTCGAGTATCCGATGGGCACTGCGTTGGCCACGATTCTCGACGCGGCCGGCGGCGTGAAGGGAAAAATGAAAGCCGTCATCGTCGGCGGATCCTCAACGCCCCTGCTCACCCCCGACGAAGCAAAGAACCTCCACCTTGACTACGAGTCATGCCTCAAGGCCGGCGCCATGCTTGGCAGCGGCGGCATCATTGTGATGAACCAGACCGTGTCGATTCCGCGCGTCGCCCTCCGGCTGATGCAGTTTTACGCACACGAATCATGCGGCCAGTGTACGCCATGCCGAGAGGGTTCCAAAGCTATTGTCTTCCTGCTGCGGAAGCTTATCGAGGGCCGCGGGACCTTACAGGATTTGGCAACCATCGAGCGCCTGGCCACGACGATTAAGGGCCTGACGTTGTGCCCGGCCGGCGACGCGTTCGCTGTACCGTTGGGCGCAATGATCAAGAAGTTCCGCCCGGAATTTGAGGCGCTGTGCGCTTAACCCCCGCACCTGCGCCGCGTCGGCCGCCGTGTTGATGTTGAGCGCGAAGAAGCCACGCGGAAATGGCACGAACTTCGACCTGCAACGGCCGTACGCGAGCCTGACCTTCCGTTGGCCGGAGTTGTAGACGGACCAGAACGCGTCCAAGGCGCTCTTTCGATACACCGCAAACAGCGGCTGCATCTTCCCCGCTTTGTCGACCGAGACAACACAATCGCAACCTGCCGCTTGCTCCACCATGCTGAAAATGAACGGCAGATGGATCCCCGGGCTGTCGCAGGCGATAACAAAGTTATAGTCGGTTTCCGACGCCTCAAGCGCCGACAAAATACCCATGATGGGCCCCTGATCCGCCACGAGGTCCGGCGTCACTTCCACATTCAGGAACCCATACTTCTCACGGTCTGCCGCCGCAACTATCATCTGATCGAAGTGCGGCCGCAGACTCTCGCAAATGTGTTGGATCACCGGTTTGCCACGGTAAGACATCAGGCTCTTGTCCCGACCCATCCGCGTGCTCTTCCCCCCGGCGAGTATCACGGCCGTGACCGGCTCGCCCGCTCGCCCAACGCTTATATGCGGGACGGGCGCCCTGGACAGCGCCAGGGGCCCGTCATAAACCTTCCCTGTGTCATGTGTCGTGACGGGAAGGGGGAAAGGCATTCTTAGACGCGCCGGATCTTCTGCTGCATCATGCATAGGGGCAAACTTCACTATTCCAAGTCGCCGGAAAGCAAGACCCGGGCCAAATTGTCTCCCATCCAGCCATTTCCCTATAAGTTCTGTCAGGGCAGTCACTTATACACGGCGCCCCTCACCTTGGCGCATCCGCCAGCAACCAACAATCTGCGGAAAACCGCTAACCCTTTCACGATATCCGCAGACTAACGGCCGATTCTGCCCCCCCTGTTAATCCGCAATCCGAAATCCGAAATCCGCAATTCCCCCCTGTGATATACTCGCCGTTGGCGTTTTCAGCGGGAGACTCATATGAAGCGGTTCCTGATACTTTTTTGTCTGGCCCTTCTGTTCTTTCCCTCTGAACTTCGCGCCGACGACGCCCTTTTCCGCGACATCTATCCCGACACCTGGGTCGCCACAGACGCGCTGGGCCGGCAAATGCCCGCGTACGACGAAGCCGGACCCGTCAAGACCGATCAGCGACGCATCGTCGGCATCTTCTACATCACCTGGCACAGCGACGCCCTCGCCGGAATGAAAAGCCCATACTCCGCCGACGTAACAAAAATCCTCCAAACGGACCCCGCCGCACGCCTCGATGCCAAAAACCCCCTATGGACCGAAGGCATGTACCACTGGGGCGAGCCCGAAGCCGGCTACTTCCTCAGCAAAGACCAGTGGGTGATCCGCAGGGACATCTCCATGCTGGCCGACGCCGGCGTCGACGTCCTCGTCATGGACGTCACCAACGCCGTCCGCTACTGGGACGAATGGGACGTCCTGTTCCCGGTGATGCTCAAGATGAAAGCCGAGGGCAACAAAGTCCCCCAGTTCTGTTTCTGGGCGTTCAACGGACCCGTCATCACCGTCGTGCAGGATCTATACGACAAGATCTACAAGGCGGAAAAGTATAAAGACCTGTGGTTTTATTGGGACGGCAAACCGCTGCTCTTATACAACGCCTCGCCCGCCGTCGATTCCAACGGCGCCACGGGCGCCAATCCCAACCCCCACTATGATGCCGCCGCCAAAACCGACCCCAACAATCCCCATTACAGTGACCCCGATTACGCCGATGAGTTCTACAAAGATTATACAAAAGAGGTAAAAGACTTTTTCACGTTGCGCAACATGTGGTGGGGCTATTGGGAATGGGCCGGCAAACGCTATATCGGGATGGAAGACAACTGGAGTTTCGGGTACGACCTCGGCAACGACAAAGTCAAGGCCATGGCGCCGGACGATCTGCTTTCGCGCCACGCCGGCGTAAAAGAAGAGGCCGCGGTGACTCCGGCCCAGCACCCCGCCAGCCTCATCGGCAAGTGCTGGACCCGCGAGCACGGCGAGCCCGGCCTCAACGAGTACGACATGCCCGTCTCGGCGTACGTACCCTGGCTCGGAAAAACAGTCGAGCATCCCGAAGGCTACGGCATCTATTTTCAGCAGCGGTGGGATGAGGCGCTCGAATCTAACCCGCAGTTCCTCTACATCAACGACTGGAACGAGTGGTCCGCGGGAAAGTATCACCCCGAGGAAGGCAAAACGTTCGATTTCATGCGCCGCAACGCCACGTACCGTTTCATCGACCAATACAACGCCGAGTTCAATCGCGCAATCCAACCCATGAAAGACGGCTACACCGACAATTACTACATGCAGATGGCCCAAAACATCCGCCGGTACAAGGGCGTCCGGCCAACGCCCGAGTTAAAAGGTTTCCAGACCATGGCCGTCGACGGCGACTTCGCCGATTGGGCGAAAATTGACGTCGAGTACCGTGACACCATCGGCGACACCGTCCACCGCGATTACGCCGGCTATGGCGGCTTGCATTACAAAAACGATTCCGGCCGCAACGATATCGTTGCGGCCAAAGTGGCCGTTGGCGAACAGGACGTTTATTTCTACGCGGAGACGCGGGAGCCGATTTCGCCGCACACGGACCCGAATTGGATGCTCCTCTTAATCGATGCCGACAGCAACCCCGAAACCGGCTGGTATGGCTATGACTATCTCATCAACAAGAAAATCATGGACGAGAAGACAACCACGCTCATGCGGTTCGACAAGGAAAAGGCCGATTGGGTGGAGACGGCGCAGTTGCCTTATGCGTGCGCCGGCAAATCCCTTGAACTGGGCGTGCCGCGAAATCTGTTTGGGCTGACAGGCGACCCGCTGACAAGCGGGCCGTTGCGTTTTGATTTTCATTGGTGCGACAATCCCGACGGGCTAAATGACCCGATCTCGCTTTGCATAAACGGAGACAGCGCGCCCAACCGCCGGTTCAGCTACCGGTGCATTTGGAATTCGGAACGCGGAACGCGGAATGCGGAATAATAAAAACAAAACGGCTTCAGGCCTGAACACGAAAAGGAGCGGACAATGGGTGACGGAAAGATTTCACGGCGTTATTTCATGATGGGCACGGCCGCGGCGGTAGGCGGTCTTGCGGCAACGACGCGGGTGGCGCACGCCCGGAAGGTGTCGCCCAATGAGAAGCTGAACATCGCCGGGATCGGCGTCGGCGGCCAGGGCGGCAACGATATCGACAACCTCAACACCGAGAATATCGTGGCACTCTGCGACGTGGACGACGCACACGCGGCTAAAGTCTACAAACGGTATCCCAATGCGAAGACCTACCGCGATTACCGCGTCATGTTCGACAAACAAAAAGACATCGACGCCGTCGTCATCGGCACGCCCGACCACCAACACGCCATTATCTCCATGGCGGCCATCCAGCTTGGCAAGCACGTCTATTGCGAAAAGCCGCTGACTCACTCGATCCACGAGGCGCGCGTTGTGGCCGAGGCAGCCCGCAGCGCCAAGGTCGCCACACAGATGGGCAACCAGGGCCAGGCGTCCGAAGAGGCCCGCGTCCTGTGCGAACTCATCTGGGACGGCGCCATCGGCAACGTCCGCGAAATCCACGGATGGTGCAACAGAAACCCCAGCATCTCCCCGCGCGGCATGGCGCGCCCGCAAGGATCCACGCCCATCCCCGCAACGCTGGATTGGGACCTCTGGCTCGGCCCCGCGCCCGCCCGGCCATTCGTCGAGAAGACGTACCAGCCGTTCATCTGGCGCGGCTGGTGGGATTTCGGCACCGGCGTACTCGGCGACATCGGCTGCCACAACTTCTCCGCCATCTTCAAAGCCCTCAAGCTCGGCGCGCCCACCAGTGTCGAAGCCACCTCCACCCACGCACAGGACCCGCCCGAAGTCGTCAGCGAGAGCGCACCGACCGCTTCGATCGTGCGTTACGAGTTCCCCGCGGCCGGCGACAGGCCCGCGGTTACCTTGACGTGGTGGGACGGCGGCCTGATACCGTGGCGGCCCGAAGAACTCGAGCCCGAGCGGCAGATGGGCGGCGGCGACGGCATGTTGTACGTCGGCGACAAGGGCAAGATCCTCAACACCGGCAAAAAAATCCTCTGGGACAGCGCAACCATGACCGTCACAAACGTGCCCGAAGCAAACGCATTCGTCAACCCGCCCTACCGCGAAGGCTGGTCGCTCGGCGCGTAATTCATTGGGACGCCCCCCGGCAGTTGTGGGGGCTGTCCCACTCTTCGCCCATTCCTGCCCGTCCGTGTCAATCCGCAATACCCCATACCCCATACCCGGTTTTGGTTGCGGCCCCGCCGCGCTGTGTTCGTCCGTGCCATAGGAACATGCAAACATGCGCCCCGCTCTTATTGATTCATCCCGGACGCCTTCGCGTAGTGCCGCTTGAACAGGTCAAAAAACGTGTAAGGATCCACAACCTCGAAATCAATCTTAGGGTGATCCTTGCGTAACGTGTCCAATGACTCGATAATCAACGACGGCGGCGTCCACACAATCCGGAAAAAATAGAACCCCGGCCGCTCGTCGCCACGTTTCCGAATCGCGCCGTACATCGCGTCGGACGTCTGCTTGGGATTCGCGAAGTTGCAGGTATCGTTGATCAACTCCGTCACCGGCATCCCTTTCCACATGTGCGGCTGCGGCGTCTTGCCGCCCGCGCCGTGCAAATCCATGACGATCGTCGCATACCCGTCCGGCGCAAACTGCGTGAAGGCGTCTTTGACCCCCTCCGTCGGCTGGTCCCAATCGAGCACCATCGGCGCAATAGTCATATCGGCGCGGTCGAAGAACCCCTTGTTGTGTTTCACGAAAAGGGGCAGATACTCGGGCCTCACCCGGTTCGGGTTCATGTATCCCGCGGCGCTCGCGTCACTCGTGAAAAAGTCGTTTGGGGTCGCCGTGCGGTAGAAATACTCGATAACGTCCGGATACGTTTCAAGCAGGTTCGGGTTGATTCCCCACGCCAGCGGGATCTTACCCCGGCCCGGATCCGCCCAGTATTTCGGCAGAAAATCATACAGCGGCGTCGCCGAATCGTAATCCGCCATAAGGATGCAAACATACGCCTTCGGTTCGAGTGCCGCCCCGGGTTGCGGCCCGTGCTGTTTTATCTGCGAGACCGGCGCGTGTGCGTGAAACGACTCGTTGTAGCAGTCGCTCGAGATCGTGTTTTGATACACGTTGTACGGCGAGATGAGGTACACGGTTTCCCACTCGGTCGGCACCGGCTCGTGACCGCTTGCATACCCCGGCATGTTGCTGTATTTCCAAAACGAGAAGAAACCCGTCAGTTCCGTCATCTGTTGCCCCGCCGATTGCCGCAACGTCTCATCGAGAATCATGCGGTACGTTTCAAGATCCGTGCCCACAGCCTGCCCCGGATCGTCTTTGGGCTTCTCATCGCCCCACGGTGACAAATCAAACACAAACGCCCGATGCGTTACCGCCCAGTCCCGCGTCACCACATAACCAACCCCTCCTGAATCCCGCGTCTGGCACGAGTCCTCGAACAGGCACAGCAGATGGGGCGAACACAGACCCTTGGCAAGATACTCCCTGACCGCCCAGCGGTACGCGTCGTTCTTCTTGCTGCCGCACCCCGCGCCGTCAAAACGCCCCCGCAGGTCCTCGAGCACCGGCAGATTCCACCGCGGCAATGACCGTTCCGCCATGTCCGGGCTCAGCACCACCCCGTCCTTCACGCCGGCGATAGTCGTCGCCACATTGACCGTCGCCGGCACGGCCGGGTCCCACACGACCGCGCCCTTCAGCCGTTTCCCCGCAAGCGCGACCAGCGCGTCAAGGTCCGCCACCGGAACACGCTTCTTTCCCGCGAGCCATCCCGGCGCCTGCGACAGCGTATCCAGCCAATACTGAGGCCGCACGTTCCCCGCCGAAACGACATACACCCGCGGCCCATCCCGGTTGACGATCCCCTGAATGCACGCCGCCGCCATGGCTTCATCATAAGCGCCGGCCGTTCCCGACGTGGTGAGCGTATATACGTACATCACGCCCTCCTCCCCGTCGCCCGCAGCCATCGCACAAAATGACCCCAAGATGATAACCGCCGCTCTCATATGCCGTTCCTCCCAGCTTGGCCTCTGGCGCTTACCATACCACGCGGCGTCCGCGGCGCCAAAAGGCGCGTTTTACCGGCCCGGCTCCGTCGGTGTGATATTCTTACGGCCGCGGCTCGTTTTGGACAGAGGGAGAGACCCATGTGGCGTGAAATTGAGAAAATCGGATTGGCGGCCACCTTTGCGTTACTGATCTCGGCGTCGGCGACCGCAGAGCAAGACGCGCAGGCCGTGGCGAGGGCGCTCACCGCCATGGATGCGTGGGTCCTGGTGCAGCCGAAATTCGTCGAGCCGCTGCCGGGAGTGTCATTTGATCTCGCCGCTTGCAAGGGCATCGTGGCCGAAGGTGGCGGCGCCGCGCGCGATCTGCGGCAATGGGCTGCCGCCCGTCTCAACGCCGCCAGCGGAGTCCTGCTGCCACTTCTTGACTCCGCGGAAGGCCCCGTCCTCGCCCTTGTGCTGGCCGATGCGCCCGCAAAATTTCAGGCTGCGGCCAAGATCGACGATGCGGCGTTCGACCAACTCGGCGATCAAGGCTACGCGCTCGTGATCGATGCCACCCGCGTCACGCTCGCCGCACGCAACATCGCGGGCCTGCGATATGCCCTCACCACCCTGACACAGATCGCCGCGGACCGATCCTCGTTGCCCGGCATGATCATCCGCGATTGGCCGTCGCTCAAGTATCGCGGCGTGCAGCAAGACGTCTCCCGCGGCCAAGTACCGGCCCCCGAAACAATGAAGCGGCTCGCGGACGTGCTCGCGGAAGCTAAGATGAACGAGTTCGAGTTCTATCTCGAACACGTCTACAAATACAATGCGTTCCCGGACATTTCCCCGCCCGAAGGCTATTCCCCCGAAGAAGCGGCGGATTTCTCTGCACATGCGGCACAGGCCGGCGTTGAAGTGCATCCACTCCTGCAAGGCCTCGGCCATTCATTCCACATTCTCAGCAAGCCCCAGTACCAGCATTTGCGGATCAGCCCATCCGAAAAAATGCCCTGGATCATGACGTTCGACATCAGGAAGCCCGACGCCGTCCAAATGGTCACAACGATGATCGACGAGTTGTGCCGGACATTCCCCGGCGAACTGTTCAATATAGACATCACCGAGATCGACATCGACGGCCTCCAGGCCGGTGGCCTCCCGCTCGATCAAGTCACCGACCTCGTGTTCGGTTACGTCCTCCAACTGAACGAGGCGGTTAAGAAGCACGGCAGGCGGTTGATGATCACGCAAGGGCCGCTCGACAGCCAGGGACATCTCGCCGGCATGGGACCCAAACTCGATTCGCTCCCCAAAGATATCATCATCGGCAGCTATTACTGCGCCGGCGGGCCGTATCAGCCGGCGTGGGAAAAGGATTTCCCGCGGCTCCACGAAAAAGGCTTCGACTTCTTCGCCCAAGCCTGGATCTACAGTCACGTATGGCTGACCCCATGGGTGAACCGCGCCGCCGAGTTCTCCAACCTCGAGGTCTCGCGCGGACTCCAGCACGGCGCAATCGGCAGTATCACGTGCGACTGGGGCGATGCCGGCCATTTCCATTTCGTCGGCGAGGAATGGTTGCCGTACCTGTACCATGGCGCATGCGCGTGGACCGGCGCCCAACTCGATCGCGACTACTTCCGCAAGGCGTGCGCCCGCGTTCTGTACGGCCTGAACACCGACGCCGCCATCCGCGCCATCGAGGCCGCCACCGACGTCAACTCTATAACCATCCGCGTCCGCGACAAGGACGGCAAGGAAACCAACGTTTCCACCAGTTTCATCTGGGAGTTCGTTCACGACCCCTTCACACACCCGGACATCACCCGCATCGTCGATCCGCTAAGGGTCGGGCAGGCTATTTTCGGCGCCGTCGCCCCGGCCCTCAACACCCTGTCGGAGGAATGGCCGAAAGCCACGAGGAACAAAGACAACTTGGAACAATGGAGCTTCGGCACGCGCTGCTATCTGGCCCTCGGCCACAAGCTCGTTGCGCTCGGCCACTGCAACGACATAACATATCCCAGAATTAACGCCGCAGACGAACTCGATGACGTCGCCACGGAATTCGACGCGCTGCAAGCCGATTTCAAACGACTCTGGCTCGCCGAGGATCGGGACAACGACGGGTTCCAGGAACTTGTGAAGCGATTCAACTACACGATCACACCATGCCGCGACAAGGCAAAAGAACTGCGACTCGCTGAAGCCAACCAAGTGGGAGGGCAACCATGACTAAGGCGCTGATTATCGGAATGGTTTGCGGGGCCAGCATCTTCGCCGCATCTGCCGATCTGACTGTCGACCCCGTTGCCCGGGCCGGATTGCATCCAATCCTGCGCGACAGGCCCGGCCCGGATTTCTTCGAAGGCGCCTTGCTCGGAAACGGCGGCCTCGGCGCTGTTGTCACGACCCGGCCCGATGCCGTTGTCGTGCGTTTCGGACACAACAACGTCTGGGACATCCGCGTCGCTGAGGA
Organism: Candidatus Hydrogenedentota bacterium; assembly: GCA_026387845.1. Taxonomy (GTDB): domain Bacteria; phylum Hydrogenedentota; class Hydrogenedentia; order Hydrogenedentales; family SLHB01; genus JAPLKX01. The sequence goes on from JAPLKX010000389.1 coordinate 11,346, forward strand.
CAACAAGGAAAAGATAGGCACGTTTCAGGAAGTCTTCAATAAGGTCAAGGCAATCCCCGCCGATGCCCCTAGCCTCGAATCGGACCCGTGGTATCGCGACTACTTGCGGATGTCCCACGCCAATTACGACAAACCCTATCCAAGGCCGTTTCCATGCGGTTCGCTCCTGCTGGGTTTCGACCGCCGGAAGGTTGAACTGCTGGGTTACCGGCTTGACATCGCTACCGGGTTGTGCGCCGTCAATTTACTCATCGACCAGAAGCCCGCACTGCTTCAGTTATTCGCAGATATGGAGAAAGACCGGCTATGGGTTCGTCTCGCGGATGCCGGCGGCAAACCCGTGGCCAATTGTTTTGAGCGCGTAAAACTCATCCCCGATCCCGACACGCCCAAAAATATACCCACCTACGAATCGAGCCAGGATGCGACCAAACAACTCCTCGCGTTCCGCCAAATATTGCCATTCAACGTCCCGGCTGACGGCAAGCCGGGCGAGGCGAGCCCGAAAGACCGCGCGTTTCGCCTGTCCGTGCGCCTGAACGAAAAACTCGAATCCCAGGGACGACCCGACCTTGAAGGCCGCCCGCGCCGGATGGGACCCCTGGAACGATCTATAGCCTCTCCTGACCCTTTCGTGGCCTGCGTGCAGCTCGATGAAGGTCTCGCCGCCGATGTCTCCGTCGCGCCGGGCGAAGTCCCCGAACCCTCCAACGACCTCTTCGCCTCTGCGTTCACCCGCGCGCAAGAAGTGTGGCGCGACTACTGGACCCGATCCGGCGTCGCACTCGACGACCCATTCCTCGAGCAAATCTGGTACTGGAACCAATACTTCTTCAACTGCTCCGCAAAATCAGGCGCCAACTGCCCGGGGCTGTTCGCGAACTGGAGCTACCGCGGGATCGGCACGGCGTGGCACGGCGATTACCACATGAACTACAACACGCAGCAGCCGTTCTGGCTGCCGTTTTCAAGCAACCGCCTCGAAAAAAACCTGCCGTACGTCGAACTGGTCGAGCGCCTCTTGCCGCTCAGCCGCAAATGGGCCCGCGAGTACTACGGCTTGCGCGGCGCCTACTTTCCCCATTCCGCGTATCCCGTCGAGATGACCATGTCGCCCTACCCCGTGCCCACGTGGGGCTGGGAAATTTGCGAGACCCCATGGACCGTGCAGGCCCTGTGGTGGCACTACCTCTACACCATGGACAAAGAATTCCTGCGCCAACGCTCTTTCGTGCCCATCCGCGAAGCCGTCCTGTTCCTCGTGGACTACATGAAGCGGCCCGAAGCGCACGGGCCCCAATGGGGCGACGACAAATATCACGTGTTTCCAACCGTGCCGCCGGAACTCTACGGGCTCAAGCCGGGATTCAAATACAACAGCGATTGCCTGGTCGACTTGACGTTGATCAAGTTCGTCATGAAAGCCTATCTCGAGGCGGCGCGCGTACTCGATCTCGAAAACGATGAGGCCGATACTATCCGCGACGTCCGCGACATACTCGATCACTTCCCCGAGTACCCCACCGCCGAATCAAGCCGCGGCAAAGTCTTTGTCTCCGTGCCCGGCGAACATTCTGAGGTCGTGTTCAATGTGCCCAACAGCCTCATGACGGTGTTTCCCGGCGAAGATCATGGGCTCGGTTCGCCGAAACCCGTTTTCGAAATCCTCGTAAACTCGTTTCGCAACCAGCAGAACGAAGGCGGAAACGACCTCGTGTTTCTGAACCTCCAGGCGGCCCGGCTCGGCCTGTTGGACCTCGACCGGTTCAAGCGGCAGATCAACTACTGCCTGCTCGAAAATGGGACCTGCGCCGATTTGGTCCTCCAGGTACACGGGCGCTACGACGATACCACCCCGTTCGATTTCATGCGCCCGATGGGCATCTGGTTCGAGAATTTCGCTCTGCCCGTCGTCATCAACGAGTGCCTGCTGCAAAGCTACACCGGCACGCTCCGCCTGTTTCCCAACTGGCCTGCCGACAAGGCCGCTGAATTCTCCACGCTCCGAGCCGTCGGGGCATTTCTCGTCAGCTCAGCCCACGCCGAC